>JAPONS010000067.1 GCA_026713825.1 Chloroflexota bacterium
GGGTTGGGGGAGTCTGGGGTGGAGGAGGGGTTTTGGGTGGGGGCGCCCCACACGGCCCCTGGATCCCGGCTTCCGCCGGGATGGAGGTACGGGGGTGGCTAGTAGCCGACTTCTTCCAGGAAGGCGGGGTCATCGCGCCATTCTGTCCAGACCTGGACCCAGACTTCCAGGTAGATGGGGCGGTTGAAGAGGTCTTCCATCTGGAGGCGGGCGGCGGTGGCGACTTCTTTCATGGCGGCGCCGCCCTTGCCGATGAGGATTCGGCGCTGGGAGGCACGGTTGACGTAGACGACGACGCGGATGTAGTCCTTGGTGCGCTCCTCGCCGTCGGCTTCCAGGAACTCCTCGACCTCTACGGCGGTGTCGTAGGGGACCTCCTGGCCGAAGCGGCGGAAGAGCTGCTCGCGGACCATCTCGGAGGCGAGGAAGCGCTCTGAGCGGTCTGTGAGCTCGTCGGCGTCGTACTCGGGGCCGCGCTGGGGGAGGCGGTCGACGAGGAGCTTGAGGAGGAGGTCGGTGCCGTCGGCGTTGAGGGCGCTGATGGGGACGATTTCCAAGGACGGCGCGATCTCGTGGTAGGCCTGGATAACGGGAAGCAGGTGGGGCTTGCTCACCTTGTCGACCTTGTTGAGGGCGACCACCGTTGGCGTCTCCTCGGCTGCCAGCGCCTTGAGGAGCGACTTCTCCGTCTCGCCGGGGGGCCTGGGTTCGGCGACGAGGAGGGCGACGTCGGCGGCGAGCATCGCCTCCTGGACGTGGCCGAGCATGCGGCGGTCGAGGGCGTCGCGGGTGCGGCGCATGTATCCGGGGGTGTCCCAGAAGACGATCTGGTAGTCATCGTGCGTGAGGATGCCGAGGAGCTGCTGGCGCGTGGTCTGGGGGCGCGGCGATGTGATGGCCAGCTTCTCCCGAAGGAGCGTGTTCAGGAGCGTCGACTTGCCCGCGTTGGGCCGGCCGAGGATGGTGACGAAGCCCATCCGGTGCGGGGCTGCCGTCTTCCCGCGGCCCTTGCGCACACCCGCGCCGGCTGCGGGCTTTGTCGACGTCCCGGACGCTTTCGACGTTGCCATTGTGTGACGCGCCTGGCCGACTAGGTCTTCTCGCGCTTGAGGTAGACGACGGTGGTGCCGGAGGGGACACCCGCCTCGTCAGGATCAGACTCGTCGATGTACTCGGTCTCGGTGACGGCGACGAGCTCCCAGCCGTCCTCGCCCATCTCGTTGAGGATCTCCTCGTACTCGGCGACGCGGCCAGCGCCGTCCTCCACCTCGTCGCCCAACTCTATCACGCGGTATTCCCACCTTGCCATGTCGTGCTCCTATGTATCTTCGCGGCGGGCCACAAGCCCACCCGCCAATGGGCGCCGGCCACCGGCCGCGGCTGACACCGTTCCCGTCCTACAAGCTGTTGGCCATCTGGAAGGCCTTGCCTTCCATCTTTATGTCAGGGGCGTAGACCAGGTCCGTCTGCTGGAGCTCGCGGACGTTGAAGGCGCCCACCATGCCCATGCAGGCCCGGAGCGCGCCGGTCAGGTTCATGGTGCCGTCCGTGCGGGATGAGGGGCCAAAGAGCACCTCTTCCAGCGTGCCCTTGGTGCCGACGCGGATGCGGGTGCCCCGAGGGAGCGCCGGGTCCGGGGTCGCCATGCCCCAGTTGTAGCCGCGGCCGGGGGCCTCGACGGACTGGGCGAAGGGAGTTCCGAGCATGACGCCGTCGGCACCGGCGACCATGGACTTGCAGAAGTCGCCGCCGGTGCGGATGCCGCCGTCGGTGATGACGGAGACGTAGCGGCCGGTGCGGTGCAGGTACTCCTCGCGGGCAGCGGCGCAGTCCATCGTCGCGGTCACCTGGGGGACGCCGATGCCGACGACCTCGCGGCTGGTGCAAGCGGCGCCGGGGCCGATGCCGACGAGCAGGCCGCTGATGCCGTTCTCCATGAGCTCAAGCGCGACGTCGTAGCCGACGCAGTTGCCGACGATGACGGGGCGGCGGGTCTGCTCGACCAGCTCGGAGAAGATGAGGCCGCGATAGCTCTTGGAGATGTGGCGGGCCGTCGTCACGGTGGACTGCACGACGACGACATCGGCGCCGGCCTCGACGGCAATGGGGGCGAGCCGCTTGGCGCGCTGGGGCGTGATGGCGACGGCGCAGGGGACGTCGCCGGACTTGATCTCCTGGACTCGCTGGGCCACAAGCTCGTCCTGCACGGGCTGCTGGTAGAGGCGCTGCAGGAGTGCGGTGGCCTCCTCAATGGGCGTCTCCGCGACCTCGGCGAGCTTGTCGGCAGCGTCGGGGTAGCGGGTCCAGAGGCCCTCGAGGTTCAGGACGGCGAGGCCGCCCAGCTTGCCCATCTTGATGGCGAAGCCGGGCGAAACGACGGCGTCCATGGCAGATGCGAGAACGGGGATGGGGAAGCGGTGCTCACCGATGGTGAGGCCCATGTCTGCCTGCTCAGGGTTGATAGTGACTTGACCGGGGACAATAGCTACTTCGTCGAAACCGTAACTGCGGCGTACCTCCTTGAAGCGAGGCGCCCCCATAGGCCACTTCCTTTCTGCGGCGAATGGTTTCGGGGAGTTTAGCAACGGGGTTTTTCGCCGTCAATTTGCTTGAAACGCGCTTTGAACGGAGTTTTGGGGCAGGGCGGGTGTGCGCCGTTGGGCGCGGGCTTTCTGGATACCGGCATCCGCCGGTATGACGGAGTGGGCGGGGGGTGCGCGGTAAAAGTCAGAGGCCCGTCCGCAGGACAGGCCCCTTCCGCCGTAACGCTTTCAGCCGTATGTGGCATATACAAGCCCAAGGCCGATTACTCGCTCACCACGGGGTTGCGGAGCGTGCCGATGCCGGGGATCTCGACTTCCACCACGTCGCCGGGGTTGAGCTGGCTCGTCTGGCCGGGGGTGCCGGTGTAGATGACGTCGCCCGGGTCAAGGGTGACGTAGCGGCTGATCTCACTGATGACGGTGGGGATGTCGAAGATGAGGTCCTCTGCGTGGGCGTGGTTGTGGGTCTTCTCGCCGTTCACGGACACCTGGATGGTGAAGTCGAACGGGTCGACGTCGGTGCTGATGAAGGGACCGAGGGGGCCGAAGGTGTCGGCGCCCTTGGCGCGCCACCACTGCATGTCCTTCTCGGGGCCGTTCTGCCAATCGCGGGCGCTGACGTCGTTGCCGATGGTGTAGCCGAGGACGTACTCGAGGGCCTCTTCACGGGAGACCTTGCTGCACGTCTTGCTGATGATGGCAACGAGCTCGCCCTCCTCGTCGACACGGCCCGCGCCATCGGGGAGGACGATGTCCTCGCCGTCGGCGATGATGCAGTTGTGGGGCTTGTAGAAGCCTTCCACGCGCTTGGGGGCCGGGCGCTCGCCGAGGTGGGTGCTGTAGTTCAGGGCGATGGCGATGACCTTGCCGGGCTGCACGGGGGGAAGGATCTGCACTTCTTCAAGGGTGTGGGTGTGGTCGGTTACCTCATAGTCCTCAAAGGGCGTTGTGGTGATCTGCTTGACCTGACCGTCTTCCACCACGCCATAGGCGACCTCGCCGTGGGCGTAGTACCGAGCAAACTGCATCTTCCCTCCTTCAATGCATGGCGGCGAATGTGTTGCAAAAGAGTATAACGAATTTCGTTGTGGATGCCCAAGGGGGGATTTGGGCGATTTTTGGGAATCGGGGGAATCCGGGCGAGCGGCCGGACGGGTTGCCCGGCCCCTGGATCCCGGCCCCGTATCGGGGTACGGGGCATGCCTTCGCCGGGATGGAGGCGGAAGTGGTGGGAAGGGCGACGGAGGTTGGTTGTGGGGTGGGCTGCCGCCCCGGCCCCTCTCCTTTCCATTGGTTTGACATTCGTTGCGTTATGTCCGTAGCTGACGGGGAGGTTGTTTGCCCTTTGTTTTGTAGGGAAGGTGTCGCAAAGCAGCTACAAGTTGAAAAATTTTGCAAAAGGGCCACCCGCTCACATAGTCGTCGTAGGTCGTTCTGGTGGTTGATGGGGACGCACGTCATGGGAGGAGGGTAGCGGAGGCTGGGGTGTTTGCGCGAGGGGCTTGTGTCAGGGTGGTGCGCAGGTCGCTGAGGGTGGAGGATGACGAGAGGGGGGCTGAGGGGGGTGTCCCGGGGGTCGGTCGCGGGGGTGGGCCGCCCCTGGATCCCGGCATCCGCCGGGATGGAGGCGGAAGGAGAGGGGGATTGCGACGGTGGTTGGTTGTGGGGTGGGCGGGCTTGGGGCGAACGGAGAGGGGGGCTAGATGCCGGTGATGCGGATGGAGGAGTGGGCTTTGTAGATGCGGTTGATGTTGATGAGGAGCGAGGTGAGGTGCTCGACGTAGCGGGAGTTGACGAGGGCGCCGCCGTTGACGGCGCGGACGCCCTTGATGGACTCGGCAAGCTGCATGACTTTGGCCTTGGCGTCGGGGTCGTCGCCGCAGACGACGACATCGCAGTCGAGGGCGCGGAGGGGCATGAGCAGGTCGATGGCGCTAAGGTTATGGAAAGCGCCGACGACGGAGGACTCGGGAAGCAGGTCGCGGGCCTCCTCGGCGGCGGAGCCGGCGGGGACGGGGAGGGCCTGGGCCGAGCCCCGGACGAAGGCGAGGGGCGCGACGACGTTGACGATGACCTTGCCGCGCAGGTGCGGCTCAAGCTCCGTCAGCGTGTCCTTCTGGGCCGAGTAGGGCACGGCGATGAAGATGAGGCCGCCCACGCGGGCGGCCTCCTCGTTGGAGCCGCCCAAGACGCTGGTGTCGGGGTAGTTGCGGGGCAGGAGCGCGCGCACATCGGAGGCGGAGGCCACGCCGCGCTGGGGGTCGCGGGAGCCGAGGAAGATTTGCTCGCCGATGATGGCGAACCGCAGTGCGAGACCTCGGCCCTCGGGCCCGGTGCCGCCGATGAAGGAGATCATGGATGCCGCTCCGCTGCGTGTCTTCATGTGGCGTTTGGAATACCGCCACATTGAACTAGCATATCAGATTCGATACTACCCACCTAATGAACACACGCTGACGCCATAGCACCTGCAGGCGCCGGAGGCCCCGGAGAACGACGCGGGGCAAGGCTGAATGAACGGCCTGGTATGGTATCCTGCCTGCTATGGAATCAGCCTTGGCCATACGGGATGCGCTGGTACGCCGGTCGTTGCTGGTGGTGTCGCCACTGGACCGGGATGCGCTGGAGCGGGCGGTTGGCGCGGGCGCCGACGCGGTGGTACTCGACGTGGCGCGGGGACCGGCGGCGCACCGGCGCGAGGAGGCGCGGCGCGGTCTCGGCGCGGCGATTGCCTCGGTCGCGCAGTCGGGCGCGGAGGTCCTGTTGTGGACGGACGCCGGCGGCGCGGGGGCCGACCTTGCGGCGTGCGAGGGCGGTGTGTCCGGTGTGCTCGCGGCGGCGGAATCGGCGGCGGACGTTGCCTCGGTGGACGGCGCGCTGCGCGCGTGGGAGGCGGCACGGGGGTTGGGGCCGGGTTCGGTGAATATAGCGGTTGTGTTGGCGACCGGGGCGGCGGTGCGGGGGTGCGATGACATCGCCGGGGGGTGCTCACGCGTCGTCGCACTTGTGGTGGACGAGCGGGCGCTGGTGCGGAGCGCCGGGGAGAACGCCGCCGCGAGGCGTGAGCTTGCGGCGTACTATCGCGGCGCGGTGGTCGTGGCAGCGAAGGCGCTGGGCGTGCAGGCGCACGGGGCCGTCGCGCCGGGGTCGGGGGCGCTGGCCGCGGGGTACGCGACTATGGGGCGCCGCATGGGACTTCGCGGGGCGCTGTGCTTCGACGCCGACGCAGTATCGCTCGTCAACGCGGGATTCAGCCCAACGGAAGGGGAAGTCACGGCGGCGCGGCGCGTGCTGTCGGCCATGGAGGACGCAGTTGCCGGCGGCCGGGGCGCGATTGCAGCGTCGCCGGGGACGATGGCGGACCTAGCGAATGTGCGGCAGGCGCAGGCTGTCGTTGATCGCGCCGAGGCTATCCGCCGACGGCATGATCAGCCTGAACCTGATGGCGAGCCTTCGGCGACGGAACCCTCGACGGAGGAAGGGAGCGCACCGCCTTGGCGTTAGCGGACTACCTGCAACCGCATGAGCGCGTGGCGGCCGAGTGCGGGCATGTGGCGGCCACCAACCTGCGACTGATCCACTACGCCGCCCGCTCCGGCGCGCCGTTGTTCCGCGAGCTGCCGTACTCCGCAGTGCAGGGCATCAGGCTGGCGCAGCGTCCGCGCATCACGACGGTCGTGCTGGGCGCGCTCATCGCCGTGCTGAGCCTGCTGGCGGGGCCGGGATCGCCACTGCAGATCGGCGCCGCAGGGCTGGGCGCGGCCGCTGTGCTGCTGGGCATCGTGTTTGGCGACCTCTCACTGGTGATCACGACGGAGACGGGCGGCGCAAAGCCCACTCGCTGGCCGCTGCGTGAAGTTGGGCGGCGAGAGAGCCAGGAGCTGGTCAGCATTGCGCGGGCCGCAATGAACGGCGAGTACGATTTTGCCCCCGAACCCGCCCCCGCCCCCATGCCGCAGAGCGTGATCGCGCGCTCCGTGCTGCTGTTGCCGGCAGACGAAGCGGCGCTGACGCTGGCGGCGCTGAGCGGCGATGCCGACGTGATTTGCCTCGACCTGACGACGCTGGTGCATGCGTCCCGCCGTGCAGCGGCGCGGGAGCTTGTGCGGAGCGCCGTTGCCGCCGTGGCGGCGGCCGGGCGCCGGGTGTGGGTCCGCGTCAGCGTCGACGAGGCGGAGGCGGACGTGGCCGCCTGTGTGTGGCCGGGACTTGGGGCCGTTGCCGCGAGGGTGGAGTCGGCGGAGGACGCCCGGCGGCTGGAGGCGCTGCTCAACGACGTCGAGAGCGAGCGCAGCTTGATGGAACGGGTGCGGATCGTGGTGCAGGTGGAAACGGCCGCTGGGGTTTGGGCGCTGCGGGAGACGATGGGGGCTACGCCGCGCGTGTCCGGCGTGATTGTCGCGACGCACGATGCGCTCGACCTGCTGGGCAGGCCGGACGCACGGGCCAGGTGGGAGAAGCTGCGGCCGCCGGCGCTGCCGGAGGCCGCGCACCGGCGAGGGCGCATCGCCGCGGCAGCAGCGGCGGCGGGGGCGCCGGTGTACGCGAGCCTCGCAACGGGGATCGCGCCGGGGGGGCTTGTCGACGCGCTGGGCCACGATGCCCCGCAGCGGCTGGCCGATGCCGCAACGGCGGCCCGCGCGCATGGCTTCCATGGGGCGGTGACGCTGCACTCGGAGGCGGTCGCGGCGTGCAATGCGGCGTTTCCGGGAACGCGTGTGGCGAGCGCGCCCCCGGCGGCGGCACCCGCGCCCTCGGCGTTGCAGCCCGTTGTGCCCTCGCACTTCGGCATTGGGGTGGCGCGGGCGACCGAGGCGACCGCAGCCGCGATGCCCGACGCTTCGGCGGATAGAGCGGACGACGAGCCAGAGGCCCCAAGCGTTACGTCAACTTCTGCACCTTCGGCCGCGCCGCCTACGGCTCCGGTCGTGTGGCAGCCCGTCGTGCCCTCGCACTTCGGCATCCGCGTGCCGCCAAGGGAGCCCGACGGCTTCGAGGAGCCGGAGAGCGTCGAAACGCCGACTGTGGAGGAGCGCTAGGCCATGCCGCCCGTTCGACGGTCCATGCTGTTCACGCCGGCCAACGTCCGGCGGTTTGTAGAGGGTGTATGGCGGCATTCGGCGGACGTGGTGGCGCTGGACCTGGAGGACTCCGTGGCGCCGGAGGAGAAGGCGGCCGCCAGGGCGGCTGTGCGGGAGGCCATCGGGCTGGTGCAGCGCGGGGGTGCGGAGGCGGCGCTGCGGATCAACCACGACGCCGTCGAGGCGGACTGCGACGCTGGCGTGTGGCCGGGGCTGAGCGCCATCGTGCTGCCCAAGGCCGAGACGGCAGAGCAGGTGAGCGGGCTCGACGCGATGCTGTCCCGGCTGGAGGCGGCGCGGGGGATGGCGGCGGGCGGCGTGGAGATCATGCCGATGATCGAATCGGCGGTGGGGGTGCAGAACGCGCACGCCATCGCGTCGGCGAGCGCACGGGTGCGTTCGTTCGGCGTGCTGGGCGAGGCGGACCTGACCGCGGACCTGGGGCTCTCCTTCGACGACTTGCATGAGATCGACGTGCTGGGCTATGCGCGGGGCGAGGTTGGGCTTGCGGCGCGGGCGCTCGGCAAGACGGTGAACGGGCGCGCGTGGACGTCCGGGCGCTCGACGATAGCCGACTACGGCGACGCGGCGGCGATGGAGCGCTCGATGCGGGCGTCGTGGGAGGCGGGGTGCCGGAGCACCTTCTGCGTCCACCCGTCGCAGGTTGCGGCGGCGAACCGGGGGCTTCGGCCGACGGAGGCGGACGTGGTGCTGTGCGCCGAGGCCGTGCGCACGTACACGGAGGCGCGGCGGGAAGGGCGACCGTACGGTGTGCGGCAGGGCGTCATCATCGATGGGCGCATCGCGCGGGCGGCGCTGGACACCATCGCCTACTCGCTCGATTGCGCGGCCAAGGACGCGGGCAAGCTGCTGCGGCGGCGGGAGATGGAGGAGGCGCTCGCAGATGCGGCCTTAGCGGAGGGAGAGGGTCCGTAGCGTCCCCTCCCCTACAGCAGGCCGTCTGTGCGGAGGGCGGTGAAGGCTTGCTCGAAGCTGGCGAGGGTGCTCTGGACGTCGGCTTCGGTGTGGGCGGCGGAGATGAGGCCGGAGGGGCGGCCGCTCATGAGGTTTACGCCGGCGTTGATGGCGGCGAGACGCATTGCAGAGACTATGTTCGGCGGCGTTTGTTTCTGGCTCTCGGACGGGTGCAGGTGCTCGGCGTCGGAGCACTGGCACTGGGCGCCGAGGCGCACCTGGAAGATGGAGGCGACGCCGTAGCAGCAGCCCGGCACTTCCATCCGGGTCATGATGTCGTTGAGACCGGCGCGGAGCGTTGCGGCACGGGCGTCGGCGGTGGCGTTGGGCTCGCCCGTGGCGACAATCTGGAGAGCGGCCGCGCCCGCGGAGGCCGAGATAGGGTTGGCGTTGAACGTGCCGGGGTGGGCGACCCGGTTGTCGCCAACGCCCTCGTGGTGGGCGATCATGTCGATGATGTCGGCGCGGCCGCAGACGGCGCCGCCGGGCAGCCCGCCCGCGAGGATCTTCGCGAGGGTGGTGACGTCGGGCGTGACGCCGTACAACCCTTGCGCGCCGCCGGGCGACACGCGGAAGCCGGTCACGACCTCGTCGAATATCAGCAGCACGCCGTGCTTCAACGTCAGGTCGCGCAGGGCGTGGAGGAACTCGGGGTAGACGGGAACGTGGCCCATGCTCGCGCCCGTGGGCTCGAGGATGACGGCGGCGATGTCGTCGTGGGCCTCTAGGGCCTGCTCGACCAGCGCCGGGTCGTTGGGGGGCACGACGTAGGAGAGGGCGGCGACCTCTGGCGCGATGCCGCCCATGTTGCGGCTCGAACCCACGGCGAGGAGGTCATTCCAGCCGTGGAAGTGGTCCGTGAAGCGGAGGACGTGGGTCTTGCCGGTGTAGGCGCGCGCCAGCCGCAGGGCCAGCATGGTCGCCTCCGTGCCGGACGAGGTGAAGCGCACGCGCTCTGCCGAGGGCACCAATCGCAGCACCCAGCGGGCCCACTCCATCTCCTCGAGGTGGCTGGCGCCGCGGTGGGTGCCGCGCGAAAGGGCCTCGGTCACGGCCTGGATCACCTCGGGGCGCCCGTGGCCGAGCAGGAGGGCGCCGTGGCCCATAACGTAGTCGATGTACTCGTTGCCGTCGACGTCCCACTTGCGGCTGCCCTCGGCGTGGGTCACCACGAGGGGAAACGGGTCCATGTAGCGGGTGTCGTGGGTGACGCCGTCGGGGAAGATGCCGACAGCTTCCGCATGGAGCGCGGCGGACCCCGGGTGCTGCTGCGCGTACAGTTCCTGAATGGTTGGCATGCCGTCCCCCCTCAGTGGTGTTGTTGGTTGGCCGTATTGTGCCGCCCTGCGTCTCCGTCCATCCCCTTCGAGAGCCTCAGGACAGGCTTCGATTTCCCTCAGGACGAACGGAGACGCGCCCGAAACGGGCACGGTCCTATGCTATCATGCCCTGTCCGAATTTCGCTTGGGATGCCGATATGCGCAACTTCCTGACCCACCTAGAATGCACGGCCTGCGGGCAGCGCCACGACGCCGACGTGCTGCAGACGCTCTGCACGACTTGCAACAAAGTGCTGTACGCGCGCTACGATTTGGCCGCGGCGGCGAATGCCGTCTCGCCTGCCGACATCGCGCCGCGGGAGTCGACGATGTGGCGGTACCGCGAGGTGCTGCCTGTTCGCGACGGCGCCTTCGAGGTGACGCTCGGCGAGGGCGGGACGCCTTTGCTGCGCGCGGAGCAGCTTGGCGCGGCGCTGGGGTGCCCGGAGATGTACATCAAGGACGAGGGCAAGAACCCAACGGCGACGTTCAAGGCGCGCGGCATGGCGGCAGCCGTCTCGCGGGCGAAGGAACTCGGCTCGGAACGGCTGGTCGTGCCGAGCGCGGGCAACGCGGCGGGCGCGATGGCGGCCTACGCGGCGCGGGCGGGCATGCCGGCGTTCGTCTTCATGCCAGACACGACGCCGCAGTCAAACATTCTGGAATCGCGGATTGCCGGGGCGGCCGTGGAGCTGGTGGCAGGGCACATTGGCGACGCGGGCCGGGCGGCACGGGAGCGCGCGGCGGTCTCGCCCATGTTCGACATGTCCACGATGAAGGAGCCTTACCGCGTCGAGGGCAAGAAGACGCTGGGGTACGAGATCGCGGAGGCGCTGGGGTGGGAGCTGCCCGACGTCATCGTGTACCCGACGGGCGGCGGCACAGGGCTGCTCGGCATGTGGAAGGCGTTCGGGGAGATGGAGGAGATGGGGTGGATCCCGGCCGGGCGCCGCCCCCGCATGGTTGCCGTGCAGATGGTGGGGTGCGCGCCCATCGTGGCGGCCTTCCACGCGGGGCAGGAGTCGATCTCGCCGTGGGAGAACGCGGAGACGGTGGCGGCGGGGCTCCGGGTGCCGGGGCCTGTCGCAGACTACCTGATCCTGCAGTGCCTGCGCGAGAGCGGCGGGACGGCGCTGACCGTCACCGATGAGGAGGCGCTGGCCGCCGTGCCCGAGATGGCCGCGGCCGAGGGCGTCTTCGCGTGCCCGGAGGGGGCCGCGACGCTGGCCGCGCTGCGCAAGCTGCTCGCGTCGGGCGAGGTGGGCGGCTCGGAACGGGTCGTGCTGCTGAACACGGGGAGCGGGCTCAAGTACCTGGACGTGCTGGGGTAGCCGGCCGTGCAAGCCGTTCACCCTTCGATTTCCCTCAGGGCGAACGGCCAAGACGGCCCGATGGTGGTGGTGTGAGCATCGGTATAGTCTACGGGGCAGGCATAGGCATCGTCGTCGGGACCGTGCTCTTTGCGGTGACGGGCGAGGCCTGGTTGCCAGGGATGGGGGCGCCGATGGGCGCGGCGTTCGGCTTAGCCTTTCGCGCTGCTGCGGGCCGCCGAGGCCTCGACTAAACCGGATACCCTCGGGCGGCGTGACCTTGCCCCTACTCGCGATAGCTTGTAACTGCTATACTGTCAGCCAATGCATTCTTGGGGTGGCTATTTGCGCCCCTCTCGCTAGGAGAAATCGTCGAGAGTATGGGAACCTTCAAGCATCCGGCGCGGTCCGTCTGGCACACCTCAGTCTGCTCGCGGTGCAAGCGGGTGATTCAGCGGGTGCTGCTGCCCGGACTGCAGAAGCGCACGACGCACCGGGTCTGTGACCGGTGCCTCTCCGAGGGCAGCCAGGCACAGGGGCAGGCCGCAGCAGCCGCGGCTCCCGCCGCCGGCGGACGCAGGCCGCGAGGGCGCGGCGGACGCCGTCCGGCGACGCAGGCAGCTCCCGCCGCAGCCGAGTAGGCCAGACGACTCGACACACAAGACCGCCCAGGGCGCTTTCGCCCTGGGCGGTCTTACTATTGGACTTTGGCGGGTCCATGACGGGGCGGGATGCTCCGCCGGTGTGGGGTTGCCCCTGATTCATGGCAGACCCCGCGGCGGTTGCCAAAGGGTTTGGCACATGCGTGCTATGTGGTGTAATGTTGCCCGACAGGGAGAGCAGGAACATGCGGCACATACTGCACGCGGATATGGACGCCTTCTACGCGTCCGTCGAGCAGATGGACAACCCGGAGCTGGCGGGCAAGCCGGTGCTGGTGGGCGGGTCGCCGACGTCCCGGGGCGTCGTGGCGGCCGCGTCCTACGAGGCCCGGCGTTTCGGCGTGCACTCGGCCATGCCGATGAGCGTCGCGGTGCGGCAGTGCCCGCACGCGGTCATCGTGCGGCCGCGCTTCGACCGGTACCACGAGGTGTCCGAACAGATACGCGCGATCTTCCTCGGCGTCACGCCGCTGGTGGAGCCCCTGTCGCTCGACGAGGCGTACCTCGACATTACCGACGTCGTCACGCCGGACCGGAGCCCCGAGTCCATCGCACGGGAGATCAAGTCGCGGGTGCGGCTGGACGTGGGGCTGACCATCTCCGTCGGCGTCTCGACGTGCAAGTCGGTGGCCAAGGTGGCGTCGGACTTCGACAAGCCCGACGGGCTGACCGTGGTGCCGTCCGGTAGCGAGGGGGCGTTCCTGGCGCCATTGGCCGTCCGGAAGCTATGGGGCATCGGGCCGAAGACGGCGGCGCGGCTGGAGACGGAGGGCGTCCACACAATCGGACAGCTGGCGCAGAGGCCCGATGAGTGGTTCACGCGGTGGTTCGGCAAGCGGGGGCCTGAGATACGGCTGATGGCCAACGGGCAGGACGAGCACCCCGTTGCCACCGAGCGGGAGACCAAGTCCGTCAGCGCGGAGACGACGCTGGCCGAGGACGTGTCGGAGCTGGAGGACCTGCGGGCCATCGTGCGGCGGGTGAGCGAGCGGGTGGCGCGGCACCTGGAGGGCAGCGACCTGCAGGGGCGGACGGTCACGCTGAAGCTGCGGCTCTCGGACTTCACGACGTTCACGCGGCAGGTCACGCTCGCTGCGCCGGTGAGCGAGGCGTCGCAGATCGACGAGGTCGCGCAGGGCATACTCGTGCGGGAGGCGACGCCGGGGCGGTGGTTCCGGCTGATCGGCGTCGGGGTGTCGCACTTCGGGCCGGCGCCGGAGAACCCGCAGCTGGCGTTGTTTGGGGAGGAGTGAGGGTGGTCTCTATAGCCAACTGTGTACACAATATATTGACAATGGAGAGGTAGAACGGTAGTATTGGGGTGGATAGCCCGTGAGGGTTATCGAAAGGGTAGCCCGTGAGGGCTATCGTGGAAAGGGCAGGCTCAGGCTTGTCCTTTTTCATTTCAACAGCAGTTTTCTTCCATCCGGCACAAGCTTCTCACTTATGGCTTCATTTATTCTCTGCCCGTATACGCCGATGGGGTATGCCCCTGGTCCTTGCGCTTCCCGGACTGCGAGGATTTTCTGCTCGGCAGCTACGATGTCGGCCACCTGCAGACCCGCTATATTGTTCTGCTTCTTGCCAAACAAGAGCGATCCGTTTGGAAATAACGTTTTGAATGCGTCTGCCTTCAACTCGGTTGCCCAGGTTTCTCTGAGCCTCGAATAGAACTCCTGCAATTCATGGTTTTCCTTCTTCCCGCGCCCTTCCACCATGACGTCGGCTATGCCGTCCCTTTGCTCGGAGAGCCAGTGGCCGACGACGCTAAGCAGTTCCTCCATACAGCGATGATACGGCTCCACATTTCCCTTCCTTATGGCGTCTCCTTCATCC
Source organism: Chloroflexota bacterium (assembly GCA_026713825.1). Lineage (NCBI taxonomy): Bacteria > Bacillati > Chloroflexota > Chloroflexota bacterium. Next base: position 13,727 of record JAPONS010000067.1, read on the forward strand.
TTCTTGTCAAAGACGACTGTAGCTACGTACATGGGGACAAAGGCGAGAAATTTCAGAAGCGCGGCTTCCCACCCGGCATTCAGGCGCGTTTCCCTCAAGACGCCAAAGTGGGACTTTCTGTCCATTATCTGCTTCCTGATGAGCACCGGAGGATCATCAACATCGTATGTAAAGTGTTCCCGCTTGAGAGTCTCCAGCTCTTGTGGCACTGAAGGGTCATACTCAGTCTTCCGAAATACGACGGCGGTCAATCCCAAATATCGCGGTGCGGGATTGGGTGAGTCGTGAAATACATGGTCGCCGGACTCATCAATGTAGATGCGAAAGGACATTCGTAGATGATGGAAGACGAGCGCATCGCCGTCAAGTAAGGCTCCTCGCTTACCCTGTAGTTGAGCCTGCGCGCGCAACCCTGTAGCATAGTCGGCAGGAGGGCGGTATGGAGGTCATTCTGGGGTCACCGCGTGGGTTTTGCGCGGGCGTGGTGCGGGCCATCGACATTGTGGAGCTGGCGCTGCAACGGTACGGGAGCCCTGTGTACGTGCGGCATGAGATTGTGCACAACCCCTTTGTCGTGGAGGAGCTGCGGGGGAAGGGCGCGATCTTCGTGGAGGAGCTGGACGAAGTGCCGGACGGGCAGATGGTGATCTTCAGCGCGCACGGGGTATCGCCCGAGGTGCGCCACGAGGCGGACCGGCGCAGCCTGCGGGTCCTGGACGCCACATGCCCGCTCGTGACCAAGGTACACCTGGAGGCCATCAAGTACGGCGGGCAGGAGTACACGATCCTGCTCGTGGGGCACCGCGAACACCCGGAGACGATCGGCACGTCCGGCGAGGCGCCCGACCAGACGATCATCGTGGAGACCGTCGAGGACGCGCAGAGCGTGCAGGTGCCGGACCCGGAGCGGGTCGCGGCGCTGACGCAGACAACGCTGAGCGTCGACGACACGAAGGAGATCGTGGACGCGCTGCGAGAGCGCTTCCCGAACCTGCTCATCCGCAACGACATCTGCTACGCGACCACCAACCGGCAGATGGCGGCAAAGTCGCTGGCGGGGGACACGGACGTGGTGCTGGTCATAGGCGCGAGCAACAGCTCGAACTGCAACCGGCTGCGCGAGGTGGTGGAGGCGATGGGCATTCCGGCGCACCTGGTTAACGGGCCGGACGATCTCCCAGAGGACGCCGTCACGGGGGCCAAGCGCGTAGGCATCGTCTCAGGGGCGTCGACGCCGGAGAGCCTGGTGGAAGCCGTGGTGGCGAAGCTGGAGCCGTCGAGCATCGTCGCGCGGGACGTCATCGACGAGGACGTCACCTTCGTGCTGCCGCGCGAACTGCGCGACTAGCCGTCAACCTGCGAATTACAGCAAGAGGCCGCCGTTCATCCCCTTCGAGAGCCTCAGGACAGGCTTCGATTTCCCTCAGGATGAACGGCGGCTTGCGCTTGTCCGATTCTCGGCTACCAGTCCGGCGCGGCCTCGTAGATCTGCTGGATGAACTCCCACGTCCTGACGGCGTCGCCGAAGTGGGCGTTGGGCTGCTCGCCGGCCTGCAGGCAGTCGATGAAATAGCGGTGCTGGTGCCAGAAGCCGAGGTAGTGCTCCGGGTTGCTGCCGACGTCCTCGCTGAACACCTTGGAGTCGTAGACCTCGAGCTCGCCGCTGTCCTCGACGTAGGTGCTCTGCCGGTCCGCGTCGATGGTTGCGGTGGCGTTCTTGCCGAAGATCTCCGTGCGGAAGAAGCCGGCGGCCGTGGCGCCGGGGACGATCTGCGCACCGCCGCTGACGATGCTGTAGTGGAGCTGCCCAACAATGCCGCTGGCAAACTCCACCTGGGCCATGATGTGGTTTGCGACGGGGCCGGGGGTGTACACCGTGCGCACGTTGCTTGCGAGGCCCACGATGTCGCCGCCGCCGAGCCAACGCAGGTGGTCGACGGAGTGCATGCCGTCGCTGGTGAAGATGTCGAGCAGGCCAACGCCGCCGGTGTGCTGGCTGAAGTCGCGCGTGGACTTGAGGTTGGCGACGGTGACGGCGTGGATGGGCCCGCGCTCCTCGACTCGCGCCTTGAGGGCGGCCACCGACGGTACGTGACGACGCTGGAAGCCGACCATCGTGGTGCAGTCATTGAGCTCGGCGTAATGGGCGAGGAGCTTGATGCCGTGCAGGGTCACGCTCGGGGGCTTCTCGATGAAAACGTTGCGGCCCTGACTGAGGACGTACTGCGTCGGCTCGAAGACGTCCTGCGGGGGCATGATGACGTAGACCACCTCCGGGTCCACCTCGTCGAGCATCTTCTTGTAGTCGGTGTAGACCTTGGGAACCTCCCAGCGGGCGGCGGTCTCCTCGGCCTTCTCCGGGACGAGGTCGCACAGGGCGGCCAACTCGACGTCGGGCTGGGTGGCGACGGACGGGTAGTGGCGCCAGTTGGCCTGTTTGCCGGCGCCGATGAACGCGGCGCGAATCCTTGAACTTGCCATGGTTCCCCCTTTCCATGTGGCCGCGCGACAAGCGCACGCGATGCAGTCCCAAGCGGTGGGATGCGAGTATAGGAGTCGGGCGCGCGGGGGGTCAAGGAATGGGCGTCGCTCGCTTGACACTGCATTGCGCGGGCTTATGCTAGGCGCAAGCCAGGAGAGCGCCAAACAGCGTCGAGGAGGCGAGTTATGTCAGAGTGGTTGGGGCGCGAGTACAACTACGACGTCTGGCGGCCGTCGCAGGCCGAGTTCCAGCTCCTGAAGGAGATCCACCACGCGGGCGACGCCGCGCCGGACTTCACGCTGCCGCTGCTCGACGGCGGCGAGCTGAGCCTGTCGGACCTGAAGGGCAAGCCGGTGGTCATGGAGTTTGGCTCGATCACCTGACCGCCGTGCCAGGGGGAGTTCCCCCTCATGGACCAGCTGGCCCGCGACTACGCGGACCGGGCGCACTTCGTCTTCGTGTACGTGCGGGAGGCGCACCCGGACGACTTCCCGCAGTGGCCGGAGCACAAGAGCATCGAGCAGAAGTTCGAGCAGGCGCGGCTGATGCAGGAGAGGCACGGGACGCCGCGCACCATCGTCATCGATGACCTCGACGGGGCCGTGCACCGCGCGTGGGGCGGGATGCCGAACATGAGCTGGATCATCGACCACACGGGGCGGGTGTTCTTCAAGGCCGGGTGGACGGTGGAGGCGGACCTGCGCGCGGGGCTGGAGGACTACTTCGACCTGCGGGAGCGGATGCGCGAGGGCTCGACGGCGCGGTACTACAAGGAGATCATCACGGCGACGCCGCGGATGCGCGAGGCGGGGGGCATGATGCGGCCGCAGCGGGAGCCAGCGGAGTCCGGTCGGATTCCGGCGGAGAGCGGCGGGTAGCGGCAACGTACGTCCTGAGAAAGAAGACCGCCCCGTTCATCACAGTGTGAACGGGGCGGTCTTGTTCAGGGATGCACCTATTGGATCAATTGGCTGGAGGTTGCTCCTTCTCCACAAGTCTCCCCGAAAGGTACTTGTGGACCACGCTAGAGAGCAAACTTTGCCGCGACAAGCCCTCCTCGTGGGCTCTGGCACTCGCAAGCATGTAGTCCCGCTCCGTAACGCGAAGTTGGATCCGCCTATTCTTTGCGTACGTGTTGCGAGCCGCTTCCCCAGCATCCGCGATGGCCTGCTCAACGTTGGGCACGGAGACGGTTTCGCCTTGCTCGAAGGCCTTCAGAACCTCCCGCTCCTCGTCGTCCAGCTTGTTCTTCATCAATTCATCGCTCATTGAGGCCGCCTCCCTCGATAACCTCTGGTCGCCTTGCGACTTGGGATAATCGTCTTGAGAAAGCCTTTGCCGTCAGGCTGTGTCACAAAGGGTACCAAGTAATAGTAGTCGTCTATCTCCACAACGAAAACTTGCTGACCCGGATAGCGCTCCAAATTTGGGTGAACGAACACGTCCACCAAGTAGCCTTCTCCAATTGCGGAAACCACCCTGCCGAAAGAGATTCCCCGCTGTTCAATGAGCTGTCTATCCTTTTCCTCGCTCCACTCAAACTCAGTGGGCATGGGTCAATGTTCCTCTCCTGCACACCAATTGGCAACCCCAGTCGTTGGGCGCGTGAAAGTACGAGACCTGCGTCTTCACAGTAGCATCGTCGGCATCAGGCGCGAGCGCACCAAGGTCGACTTAGTTCACGCTGTCTGCGACTTCCTTGAAGCGGCGGATCACGTCGATGTGCTGGTCGACTGACGTGTATCCGGCGCCCATGGTGACGGCGTCGAGCTGGGTGGCGCCCGTTTCCTTCCACCACTCGACCGCGGCCGCCCACTCGCTCTCGGGTATGCGGGCCGGGTTCATGCGGGCGCAGATCTCGATGTCCGCCGGGTCGCGGCCCGCCTCCCTGGCGTAGTCGCACATCTTCTGAATGTGCTGCCGGCCAGCGTCGTCCATCTGGGCCTGCGGGAGCCAGCCGTCGGCGAGCGTGGCCACGCGACGGAGCACCGGGTCGGCGCCGCCGCCCATCCAGATGGGGATGGGGCGCTGCACGGGCATGGGGTTGAGGCCCGCTCCGGACACGGTGTGCCACTGGCCTGCGAAGTCGACGGACTCTTCGGTCCACAGCTTGCGCAACAGGGCGACCTGCTCCTCCACTCGCCTGCCGCGGTTGTGGAAGTCCTGGCCGAGGGCCTCGTACTCGACGCGGTTCCAGCCGAGACCGACGCCGAGGCGCATCCGGCCGTTGCTGAGCACGTCGACGGCGGCGGCCTGCTTGGCAACGAGGGCCGTCTGCCGCTGCGGCAGGATTATGATGCCGGTGGTCAGCTTGATGGCGGAGGTCACCGCCGCCAGGTAGCCGAAGAGGACAAAGGGCTCATGGAAGGCGGATTCCATGGTGTAGAGGCCGCCCCAGTCCGGGTGCTTGGCCGGATCGGCGCCAAGGACGTGGTCGTAGGCCAGGATGTGCTCATAACCGAGCTCCTCCGAAGTCTGCGCGAATTCGCGAATGGCGCCCGCGTCGTCGCCGATCTCCGTCTGCGGGAAAATCACACCTAGCTTCATGGAAGGCACCTCGAATGCAGAGTGGTAGCGGGGGTCTACTTCGCGCCGACGGCGGGGCCGCTGCGGGTCAGGACGCCGGGAAGCAGCAGCGAGGCGAGCGTCCCGATCGCATAGAAGATGGCACCGTACAGGAAGAAGACGCTGAGGCCATAGATCTCGGTCAGGACGCCGATGACGATTGGAGACATGGCGCCGAACATGGCGTTCACGCCCCAGAGCAGCCCGATCATGCTGCCCTCGAGGTGGAGGCCCTCGGCCATGTCCATGGAGCCTGCCTGCGTCAGCGAGTTGACGGAGAACATGAAGACGCCGGCCAGCGCGACAAGTCCGGCGAGCGCGAGGCCATCGTTGTAGACGATCATCAGGGAGACGATGACCGTGCTGCAGGCCATGATCATGAAGATGACGCGGCCTCGACCCCATGAGTCGGACATGCGCCCGAAGACGGGGCCGGTGAAGATGGCGATGGCCGTAAGCAGCGAGACGTAGACGCCGATGGCCCACGCTTCCATCTCCAGCTCCCGGCGCAGGTAGATGGGCAGGAAGAGGAGCACCGCACCGTCGGCGATGCCTCGGACGCCGCCCACGAACAACAACGCGACGAAGGACTTGTAGCGGAAGAGCCGGCCTATGTCGCTCAGCTGCTCGCCGAGGGTGCGGTCGCCGCCCTGGACGGCGACGCGCTTGGCGCCGCCGATGCTGCGCAGGTAGACCATGATGAAGACGGCCACGCCGAATGCGATCGGGAAGACGCCCCACAGGATCGCCTGCCAGGCGATGATGCCGAGCAGGAGGCCGAAGACGGCGGGGGCGATGGTCTCGCCGACGTTGCCGGCGGAGCGGTGGAGCGAGATGTAGAAGCCCCGACGCTCCGGGAATCGCTGCGACAGGATGCCGAGGGCCGGCGGGTGCCAGATGGAACCAGCCGCGGCGGCGAAGCCCAGGGCGATGATGATGACGTAGTAGTTGGGGAAGACGCCTATGAGCAGGTAGCCGAAGCCCATGAGGCCGATGCTGCCGGCGAGGATGGGGCCTCGGAGGTGCTGGACGCGGTCGGTGATGACACCGCCGCCCATGCTGGCGACGCCGCTGGAGATGCGGCGGACGGCCTCCATGACGCCGGCCGCGATGTAGCCGATGCCGAGGGTTTCCATCATGAATGGAAGCAGCACGAGGAAGCCGCGGGAGTAGACGTGCTGCATGGTGTGCGTTGCGATGAGGGCCCACGCGACGAAGAGGTCGCTCTGGCCGCGCTCGGAGCGCGGGCGCTCCTGGACGGCAACGGGGCGGGCGATGTCGGCTTGGGCCATTCAGGTCTCCGTGGGAAGTGTCCGTGGCTAACGTGACGATGCTACGGGCGCGGGCGTGGGGGTGTCAAGGTTGAGGGGAGCGGAGAGCGTCCGGCTTGGGGAGAATTGGTGGGCGAGCGGGGCGGGTCAGGCCCGCCGCTGGTCTCGAACAGGGCGGCCTACGCGCTACCTGTTCCGATTCGGCGTCTGGCGTCGGGCAAGTGCAGACAGCGTTGACCAGTCACCGCGAATCAGGGCTTCCTTCTTTGCCCTTGACCATTTTTTCACCTAGAATTCTGCGGCGAGCGCCTCTTCGCGAGTATAGAAGGCTTCAGCATAGACGAGAGTTACGGGGCGTCTGGTTGCAGTGTACCCCGGCAGTTCCCCGTTCTGATGTGCCGCCAACCTGCCCTCCAGCGCGTCAGAGTGGCCCGCGTAATAGGAGCCGTCGGCACAGCGGAGAATGTATACCCAGAAAGCCATTTGGCGGGGAGTTTACCATTCCCGCCCCCTCCATTCATCCTTCGATTTCCCTCAGGACGAACGGAGGGGGCTACCCGCTGATGGTGCCCTTGGTGCTGGGGACCTGGTCTGATTGGCGCGGGTCTATGGCGATGGCCTGGCGGAGGGCGCGGGCGAGGGCTTTGAAGAGGGCTTCCGCTTTGTGGTGGGGGTTCTGGCCGGCGAGGACTGTGGCGTGGAGGTTGAAGCGGCCCTCCATGGCGATGGACTCGAGGGAGTGGCGGACGAGGTCCGCGGGGAGTGATTCGACCATCTCGGCGTCGATGGCGGTGTCTACGATGGCGTAGCTTCGGCCGCTGAGGTCGATGGCTACCTGCACGAGGGTCTCGTCGAAGGGGACCATGGAGTGGCCCATGCGCATGATGCCGCGGCCGTCGCCGAGGGCTTCGTGGAGGGCGCGGCCGACGGCGATGGAGACGTCCTCGACGGTGTGGTGCCAGCCGGTCTGGGCGGCGTCGCCGGAGGCCTCGATGGTGAGGTCCATTAGCGAGTGGCGGGAGAGCTGCGAGAGCAGGTGGTCGAAGAAGCCGTTGCCCGTGCTGACGCTGTACTGCCCCGTGCCGTCGAGGTTGAGCTCGACGCTCACATTCGTCTCGCGGGTCTCGCGCTTTACCGTGGCTGTTCGTGCGTCCATTGCGACACCTACTTCATGAGTTCTGTCAGGGCGTTGATGAGGGCGTCCGTTTCCTCGGGCTTGCCGGCGGAGATGCGCAGGCACTCCGTCAGCCGGTCCTCGTTGAAGCGCCGGACGAAGACGCCGCGCTTGGCGAGCTTCGCCTGGAGCTCGGGGGCGCGGCCGTCGGGGACCTCGCAGAGCAGGAAGTTGGCCTTCGACGGGTAGCAGTGGAGGCCGAGGGAGTCCTCGAGCAGCCCGCGCATGCGTTCCCGCTCCTCGACCAGCATGCGGACGCGCTGCAGGAGCACGTCGGTGTCCTGCAGGGAGGCGCCGAGGGCCACCTGCGCCGCCACGCTGACGTTGTACGGCTGCTTGATGCCCATGATGTGCTCGACCAGCCGTGGGTGCATGATGCCGTAGCCGAGGCGCACACCAGCGAGGCCGGCCCACTTGCTCATGCTGCGCAGGACGACGAGGTTCGGGTATTCGTCAACGAGGTGGGCCGACGTGAAGCCGCAGAACTCGTGGTAGGTCTCGTCGACGACGACCATCAGGCCGAGGTCAAGGAGCGCGAGGATGTCCGTCTCGGGCGACAGGGTGCCCGTCGGGTTGTTGGGGTTGCAGAGGAAGACGAGCTTGGCGCGGCCGTCGGCAGCGGCGGCGCGGACGGCGTCCATGTCGACGGCGAATGACGCATCGCGCGGAGCGTCCACCACCTCGACGCCCGCGAGCTTGAGCGTGACGGAGTACATGCCGAACGTCGGCGTCAGGTTGATAGCCGTGTCGCCGGGGTCCATGGTCAGGCGGACGACGAGGTCGATGAGCTCGTCGCAGCCGGCACCGGCGACGACGGACTCGGGCTCCACGCCCGCGTAGGCGGCGAGGGCGGCGCGGACCTCGCGCTGGAACGGGTCGGGGTAGATGTTGTAGCCGGAGAACGCGCCCAGGGCCTCCGCCACGCGCGGCGACGGGCCGTAAGGGTTCTCGCTGGCGTCCATCTTGACGATGCCGGCGGGGTCGATGCCCTCGCGCTTGGCGAGCTCCTCCGGCGGCTCGACGGCCTTGTACGGGTCGAGCGCGCGGACGAGGGGCCGCACGAGACGGTCAACGCTGTCGTTCATTATGCATTCCTTGGAGTTCTGTCGAGTCGCATACGGGCGGCGCGGGCGTGGCCCTCGAGGCCCTCAGCCTCGGCCAGCCGCGCGGCGTCCTCGCCGAGGGCGTGGAAGACCTCTTCCTCCAGGGCGATGACAGAGGTGACCTTGAGGAACTGGTGGACGCCGAGCGGGCTGTTGAAGCGCGCCGTGCCGCCCGTGGGCATGACGTGGCTGGGTCCGGCGATGTAGTCGCCGGCGACCTCCGGCGAGGCCTCGCCGAGGAAGACGCCGCCGGCGTTGCGGATGCCGCCGAGCAGCCTTCGCGGTTCCTCGACGAGGAGGCACATGTGCTCCGGGCCGTAGAGGTTGGCGAGGGAGACGGCCTGATCGAGGTCGTCAACGAGGACGGCGACGCCCTGGTTCGCGACGGCGGCGGAGGCGATCTCGCGCTTGGGGAGTGTGCGGAGCTGGCGATCGATCTCGGCGCGTACGCCGTCGAGGGTTGCGGCGTCGGTGGTGATGAAGACCGGTGAGGCGAGCTCGTCGTGCTCGGCCTGCGCCAGCAGGTCGGCGGCGCAGACGGCGGGGTCGACGGTGGCGTCGGCGATGACGAGGGTCTCGGTGGGGCCGAAGAGGCCGTCAACGGCGACCTCGCCGTAGACCATCTGCTTGGCGAGCGTCACGAAGATGTTGCCGGGGCCGCACACGATGTCCACTTTGGGCACCGACTCCGTCCCGTAGGCCATCGCGGCGATGGCCTGCGCGCCGCCTATCTGGAAGACGCGGTCGACGCCGGCGACGCAGGCGGCCGCGAGGACGGCCTGGTTGGGGCCGACGCCGTGGCGCGCGGGCGTCGCAAGGACGACTTCGTCCACGCCGGCGACGCGGGCGGGGACGGCGGTCATCAGCACCGTCGAAGGGTAGGCGGCCTGGCCACCGGGCGCGTAGACGCCTGCGCGGGCCATAGGCGTGAACTGCTCGCCGAGGCCGGTGGCGGCATCCATCCACGACTTGGGGAGACAGGCCTCGTGGAAGGCGCGAATGCGGCCGACGGCGGTGTGCATGGCGGCGCGCAGATCGGGAGCGGTGTCGTCGTAGGCTTGCCGGAGCGCGGAAGGGGGGACCTCAAGGGACTCCGGCGCGCCGCCGTCGAGGATCTCCGCGTAGCAGCGGACGGCTGCGTCGCCGCTGTCGCGGACGTCGTCGAGGACGCGCTGCACGGCCTGCCGGGGCGTGAGGCGCTCGCCGAAGCGGGCCTCGATGCCGTCGAGCATCTCGGGCGACGCGGCGTCCCAGACGCGCTGAGCACCGCGCTCGAGGGCCTTTCGCCCCGCCTCATATCCCTTAACTACGCGCATAGCTATGGTCTTGCCCCCATCCTGACCTTCCCTCCCAGGGGGGAAGGGAACATGCAATTTACGCTAGGACGCATCGCTCGCATCAACAGCGGCAGCCAGCCGCTCGTACGCCTCGCACTGGGCGAAGAACAGGTACGTGGGCTGCGAGATGGTGATGCCGTTGCCGCCGAAGCCCCGGAGGTGCTCGACGGCGTCCAGGGCCCGGGCCTTCTCGACGAGGATGGTCACGCTGTACAGGTCCTGGCCGTTGGGCTCAAAGACGGGCGCGACGGTGGGCCCCTCGAGGCCGGACAGGTCGCGCTGCTCGAGGATGAGGGCGGCGACGGCCTCGGCGGACGGGCCGCGGACGTTGGCGGCGACGCGGCAGAAGTCCTGCGCCCGCAGGTAGCCTTCGGCCCGCTCCAGCACCGCCTTGACCAGCGCCATCTTGCCGCCGGACTCGCGGAGGGCCCGCTTGTTTGCGATGAAGCAGGACTGCGAGGTGAGAATTGTGCCGTCCATGAGGGTCTTGAGGCGGTTCTCGCGGAGGGTCGTGCCGGTGGCGGTGATGTCGGCGATGAGGTCGGCCTGGCCGATGGCCGGGGCAACCTCCAGCGTGCCGCTCGACGGCACCAGCTTCAGGTAGTTGATGCCCTTGGAGAAGAGGAAGCGCTGCGTCATGCGCGGGTACTTGGTCGCGACCCGCAGCTCGCGACCACGCTCCCGGAACTCGAGGGCGATGTCCGCGAGGTCGGCAGTCGTCGTTACGTCAAGCCAGGTCTCGGGGACGGCAAGGGCGAGCTCGCAGCCGCCGAATCGGAGGTCTTCCATGACGACGGTGGCGTCGCCGTCCTCCTGCGTGGACTCCAGGACGCGGTCGAGGCCGGTGATGCCACAGTCGGCGGTGCCGTCCTCCACCTTGCTGGGGATGTCGGAGGCGCGCTGGAAGAGCGTGCTCACGCCAGGCACGCCGGAGAGCCGGCCGGTGTAGCCGCGGCTGCTGCTGCGCCGGTTGGGCATGCCGCAGGCGCGCAGGAAGTCCAGCGTCGGGTCGTAGAGCGCCCCGTCGCTGGGGATTGCGAGCCGCAGCTCCTCGCGGTCGGAGGCGCCGTTAGAGCCAGGTGCGTTCACTTGCCCCATCCTCATCCACTGCTACGATTGCGACGAAGCCCTGCCTGCGGGCGCTGTCCTCGTCGACCTCGCCGTTCAGGGCGACGGCCGCAGCCTCGCCGCCGAGGCGCAGCGACGCTGCGGTCCGCAGCGCGGCGGCCACGGCTGCCGGCGTGCGCGGGGCGACGAGCGCCCGCTTGCCGCCGCGGGAGTCGTCGGTGAGTGCGCCCGCTTCCGCGAGCTCGTCCAGGACGCTCTCGAGGCTGTACGCGAAACCGAGGGCGGGGACGTCGTCCGAGCCGCCCAGCGCCTTCACGAGGCCGTCGTACCGTCCACCGCTGCCGAGCCGGACGCCGTTCATCCTTCGATTTCCCTCAGGACGAACGGAGGCCGGGCCGCCCCACACCTCGAACAGCGGGCCGGTGTAGTAGGCGAGGCCCCCGGCGAGTCCGAGATCGACCGAGACCTCGACGTCCTCTGCGTCGTGGAGCGACAGGGCCGCGACGCAGGCATCCAGCGTGTCGAGCGGCGATGGGTCGAGGCCGTGCGAGGCCGCCAGCGACCGGGCGCGGTCGACGGTGTCTTGCGGGGCGCCGTTGAGCCGCGCGAGGGCACCCGTGAACTGCATGGCGCGCTCGAGTTGACCGGGGTCGTCGGACGCCTGCAGCTTGCGGGCGAGGCGCTCGAGGATCTCCGTTGCGCTGCGAGCGCCAAAGGTGGACGCTTCGGTGGCGTCGACTGCGGCGAGGTGCTGGCCGAGCGCGGCCATGCCCTGCCGTTCGCCCTGCACGAGCAGGCCGAGTTCCTCGGCACGGGCGCGGACGGCGTCGAGGTGTTCCTCGCCGTCGCGGAGCTGTCCGATGACGTTCAGGAGGTAGTGCGTCGCCCGCTCGGACAGCGAGAACTGCCGCAACAGGCCGAGCACCGCGCCGACGTCGCCGACCACGAGCCGCAGCGGGCGCAGCCCCAGCGACGTCAGGGCGCCGCAGGCCGTCGCCATCACCTCAGCCTCGGCGGCGGGACCGCCCGCGCCGATGAGCTCGGCTCCTACCTGCGTGTACTGGCGGCCCTGGCCGGTATCGCCAGCGGTGTAGCGGAAGACGGGGCCCGCGTACTGCCATCGCACGGGCAGCGGGAGCGAGCCGTTCTGCTGCAGGAAGAGGCGGATCACCTGCGACGTGAACTCGGGTCGAAGGCTCACCTGGTGGCCGCCGGGCTCGACGAAGCTGTACATCTGAGATGCGAGCTCGCCGCCGGACTTGCGGAGGAAGATGTCGGTGGGCTCGAGCACGGGGGTGTCGACGGTGCGGTAGCCGCACAGCGCGAGCGCCGCCTGCAGCTCGTTCTGCACACGCAGCTTCCGGCGATTCTCTTCCTCAAAGAGGTCGCGCATGCCCAAGAGGGGGTGCTTGCCCTGCGCCGCCACAATTCCTCCGCAATTGCTGCCCTGCCGTGCCTCTGATGGGGCACATACGACATCCATTGTAGCTTAGGAAGGGCATAGCCTCAAACGCGGGGGCGCGTGGAGGGAGGGGAGGGGGTCACAGAGCAGGGATGGATAAGATCGGGATTCCTCAAGTCGACGCTACTGGGAGGCTGGTGGAAGCACCGTCACCTCGCCCGCGTTCAGCGACACCGTCGTGCCGTCGTCACGGCGGAGGACGAGGTCTCCGTTGCGGGTGACGTCCTCTGCGACGCCTTCCGCGATGGTGGCGCCGTCGCCGCCCCATGCGACGCGTACGCGTTGGCCGAGGGTGTCCAGGGTCTTGCGCCATTGCTGCAAGAGGGCGGCATCGTCTGCTTCCGGCGCGTAGAGGGCATCGAGGGAACGGAGGAACGCTTGCAGGACGGGGAGGCGGTCGACGGGGAGGCCATGGGCTGCGGCGAGGCTGGTGGCCTCTGCGGGGGGCGGCAGCGACGGCGTGGGATCGTGGTTCACGTTGAGGCCGATTCCGAGGACAGTGTAGCCGGCCGGGTCCCCCACGGCGTGTGCCTCGATGAGCACCCCGGCGACTTTTTTGCCTTGGACACGGACGTCGTTGGGCCACTTGACCGTCGCGGCGAGGCCGGTTGTGGCGCGGATGGCCTCGACGAGGGCGACGCTGGCCGCCATGTTGAGGGTGCGCATCCGGTCGAGAGGGGGACGGAGCAGGATGGAGAGGGAGAGGTTCTGGCCGGGCTGCGAGAGCCATTCCCGGTTGAAGCGGCCCCGGCCCCGCGTTTGCTGCTCGGCGAGGACGACTGTGCCCTCGGGGGCGCCACCCTCGGCAGCGCGGCGGGCGGCGTCCATGGTGCTCGGGAGGGAGCGGTAGATGCGGACGCGGGCGCCGACGATGGCCGTCGCGAGGCCGCGCTTGACCTCGCGGGCGGTGAGGGTGTCGGGGGTCATCGCGCTTGCTCGAAGGGAGAAGGGGCCGGTGGGCCTGTAAGCCGAGTTCTGTACCCGTCCGCCATGAGTTTACGCCCCAAGGGGCTTCCTCCTTATGGCCAAACGGGCGGTGGCCATCCCTCTAGCCCCGCCGTTGCCGGCGGGGTCGTGCGGCCAACCCGGGGGCGAGCCGGGCGCTCTTGGCCCCCCTATTTGGCCTTGCTCCGGGTGGGGCTTGCCCGCCGCCGTGTCACCACGGTCGGCCGGGAGCTCTTACCTCCCGATTTCACCCTTACTCCGGCAAGCCGGAGCGGTATGTTTCTGTGGCGCTTTCCGTCGGGTTTCCCCGCCTGGGCGTTACCCAGCACCCTGCCCGTGAGGAGCTCGGACTTTCCTCTCCGACGAATCGGAGCGGCCACCCAGCCCACCGGCCCCATGACATTGTAGCAGGGGCAGAGTCAGGCGTCCGACTCACGCGAATAGCTCGTAGCTGAGGACAATGGCCGCCACCTGCGCGGCGAGGCCTCCCGCGAGGGCGACGACGCCGACCAGCAGCGGCCCTCGACGGGCGCCCTGGACCGCTTTCTGGATGGCGTGGGCAGAGCATCCGGCGATGACGATGGTGAGGAAGACATCGACGTTGGTGAAGGTCCCGGAGGCTAGGTCGGACAGCCCCAGCAGGTACGCCCAGATGGCCAACATGACCGCGAACCACATGCCGAGGACGCCGACGGCGGCCCACACACCGGCGAACATCCAGCGGGGGATGATCAGGAAGGCCAGCAGCGGCGGAATTATCTGAATGACGTGCCGCGCAAGGGTGTTGCTGATGATTCCCACTGCGATGAGGGCGACGGCCACAACGAGGAGGCAAACGGCCACCTGTTTGATCTCGAGCGATAGCTGCGGGTTCAATGCTGACCTCGGTATCGGGATCTGCGTGGAGACTCGGGGCTACCCCGGATAGAGGAAGCGGCCGCAGTTGGGGCACCGGACAGGGTCGTGGGTGGAGCGCATCAGCTGGATCTCGTGCGAGGGAACGGCGATGACGCAGCCGCCGCACATGCCTCGCTCGAGTCGAGCAACAGCCTGCCCCCTGCTCGCCTCCAGGCTGCGAAAACCTCTCAACTCAGCGGGGGTTAAGGCCGCCTCCGCCTCGTTCCGCGCCGCGGCGATGTCCTCGGCGTGCTGCTGCAGCCGACGCTGCTCATCCTGCAGAGACGGCAGGGAACCCCGCCATTGGGACTCGGCGTCCTGGTAGGCGGCCTCCAGTCCGGCGGCGCGAGTCTGCGCGGTCTCCACCTGCTCCATCTTGGCCAGAAGCTGCTCCTCCAGATTGCCCTGCCGCTCCTTGAAGTGGGCTATCTCCCGCTGGAGCGCAAGCAGGTCCTTGGAGGCGGCGGTGCTTCCGCTGTAGAGCCGTTGCTCCAAACCCTTCAGGTGTTCGGCAGTACCCTGCACCTCGCCGTCGAGCTTGGCCTGCTCGGCTTCAAGGGCGGCGAGGGCCCGCTGGGCGCGGACGGCGAGGGCGTGGGCGTGGAGCGCGTGTTCGTCCCGTTCTATCCGCGCAGCGATACCGGCAAGGCCGGTCTTACTCTCCTTGAGGGCCAGCTCCAATTCCTGGAGCCTGTAGAGGGCCTCTATGGTCGCCATAGGCGTCGCTCACAGAACAGAGTGGGTGTGGGAAATAGGGCAACATTCTAGAAACCGGCCATACTTGTGTCAACGAGCGGAAGGCGGGCGCGTGGGCACCGTTCAGGTCCCCGCGCAGCTGCGCCGTCGAGCAAATTCGCGCGCAGTGATACCCTCGCGACGCGGGCGTCCGTTACAAGGCTTACGGGGTTATGCATGCACGGACATTCCAGCCATACCGTCAGCTCATTGAACGGCGAGCCGGTACCTGGAGCGCCGGGCGTGTGGCCCTATACTGGTGCGTTTCATTTTGTGCGGGGGGTTGGTACCATAGAGGGCAACACAGCCATGGCGTTGAGACCGGAGTCGTTGGGCCTTGTGCCGGCACAGGAAAAGCGCCGTCCGTCTGATCCGACTTGAATCCAGCCTCCCGTTATACTGCGTTGAACCCACCCTGTCCCAGCAAGCGGAAAGGGAACTGTTATGAATAGGGTCTTAGCCGCAGTGTCCGTTCTTTTGCTGACTGCAGGACTCATCGCCTGCACGGATGAGGCTCCGGAGACGAAAACGGCGCCCGCGCCCACACCGCTGCCGACTGCGGCGCCCGCGACACCCGCCCCGGCGCCGACGGCCGAACCAGCGTCGCCAACGGCTACGCCTCGCCCGACGGTTGCCGCGCCAACGGCTGCACCGGCGGCGACAGTCGGGCCGCCGCCCACGCCGGCCCCGCCGCCAAAGCCCACGTTCACTGAGATATTGAATATGGTACGGCCGGCCATCGTGCAGGTGGAGTCCTCCGGCGGGTTGGGATCCGGCTTCATCTTCGACAAGCTGGGGTACGTCATGACCGCGGAGCACGTTGTGGGCGCCGACGCGTCGGTAGCCATCACGCATGCCAACGGCAGCATAGAGACCGGCCTGGTTGTTGGCCGGGACGAAGTCCGCGACCTCGCTGTCGTGAAGATCAGCGGCGGGCCGCATCTCACGGCGCTTCCGTTCGGGAGCCTTGAGGATTTGCAGAAGGGCGACCAAGTGGTTTCCACGGGGTTCACGCCCTTCAACGAGGCCACGACTTCAACCACAGGCATCGTATCGGAGATTCTTCTGCACGATGAACAGCAATACGCCTACCTGCAGACCGACGCCACGTTCCACCAGGGACAGAGCGGCGGCCCCGTCCTGACCGACGAAGGGTATGTCGTGGGGGTCATCAGCCGCGCGCCAGCGACCACGAGCCCGCTGGTGACGCTCGGCTGGGCCATCGGCATGGACGACCAGACCAAGGGCCTCATCCGCCGCCTGCAGGAGGGCGAGATCAACCTGGTGCCAATCAAGCCAGGGCCAGGCCACTCCTACCGCGACCCGGCGCCGCTGAACTACCCCGTCCGCGTGGTGAGCCGGTACTTCGACGGCAGCCCGCTGGCGCACGACATCACGGTGGTGCAGGTCCTGCGCGGTGAGCCGGCATGGGAAATCATCCAGCAGGCATACCGCTTTAACCTGCCGGCGTTCCCGGGCACGGAATACATGCTCGCGTGGGTGCGCATCGACTACACGCAGGGACCCGAGGGCCACACCGACTGGGTGAACCAGCTCGACTTCGGCCTGCTCTCCAGCGATGGGCATGATTACATCATTCCCTACAATACCCGGCCACCGCAGCCCTTCCTGAGCGCCCGGCTGTACCCAGGGGCCAGGGTGGAAGCGTGGACAATCTGGCAGGTGGACGTCAACGACCCCGCGCCGCTGCTGGTGTTCGGCCTGGACTCCTTCTACCGCGCCGGCAAGGGCTACTTCTCAACCGCCCCGGAGCCGGAAGAAGAGGCCGCTGGGGAGGCCGAGGGCACAGAGATTTCATAAGGATGCGGGGCGCTGCCGCATCCCAAGAGATAGCCGGGACAATAGAACACACATCGTGGTGAGCAGGCGGCGGCGTGCGTGACCGACGGGGCCGGTCCGCCTGCAAGGAGAAGCAGATGTTCAAGTCGACTTCGATGGGAACGCTGAGCCTTACTCTCGTGCTGATCGCGCTGGCGCTGGGCATCGGAGTCGGCATCGGGTACGTGGCATTCGAACCCCAGTCCACTGAGGCGGCGTCGACCCTCGACGCAAGCCAGGAACGGGTTGCGCGGCTGGAAGCGTCTATAGCCGAGAAGGACTCGCGGTACCAGGAACTCCTTGACCAGGTGGCCGACTTCAAGGAGGAGGTCGCGCTTACCACTGCGACCAACGAGAACCTCATGGATGAGATCAAGCGGCAGGGCGAGGCTCTCGCGGCCGCGGAGGCGGCGCAGCGGGGCCTGCAAGTCGATCTCACGTCGACACAGAGGCAGGTGAGGGCCCTGGAGACGCAAATAGGCGGCGAAGCGGCGTTGACCTCACAAATCTCCGGCTTTACGGAGGCACTCGTGCCGCTGGCGGACGACCGGTTGCTCCTGGTCGAACTGCGCAAGGACACACCGGACACGCTGGAAGAGGCGACGGAGTACTGGGAGACGGTGAAGGAGCTTGCGGTGGCCGCAGACCCCACGCTGGGAGCCAAGGTTGACCGCGTCATCCAGTTCCTGCCGACGTACTTCGAGTGGTTCGAGGGAGAATACACCGACACGTGCGAGTCGCTGCAGGCGTTTTTCGACACGGGCGCGGTGGAGTTCGGCACGCTCTCGGGCGACCTGCAGAGCGACGTCTTCCTGCTGCTCATCAACCGCATCGACGTTGCAACCGGCCTCGTCGAGAACTAGGGCAGACACCGGACCGGCGCGATAAACGAGGAGAGCGAAAGGGGAGCATGGCATGAAGCGGAGCATCAGGCTGGTCGTGGGGTTGCTGGCCCTCATCCTGCTGCTGACAGCGGCGCCGCACGCAGCCCTGGCCGAGGGGCCGGAGAACGACGCCAACGCGCAGGCCGACCCGGAAGAATTGAACCGTCGGGCGCCCCAGGTGGTGAGCCCATTCTTCAATGAAGTGGAGAACTACGTAAACGTTGCCCCCTTCACCTACCTGACGCCCTTCACAGACATCCTCTCCAGCTCCGTTGGCATCATGGCCCGGGGGATGGACCCGCGAGGCCCGCTGAACTACACCCACAAGGCCCGGAACAACTATGGGCCGCCCCCCGGCCTTGCTTGGGAGAACATCCCGGAAGTCTTCATGGCTCCGGCCGCACCGCCGACCGCCCCGGTCTCGCAGGGGGCGGGGCTGGTGCCGTTCCGGGACCCGGCACCGGCGTTCAGCCGCAACATCCTGATCCCGCGGGACTTCTCCAACTCGCCCATCCAAACTGAGCCGCACATCGCGGTGAACCCGAACGACCCGGACCACCTGGTCATGGGCGCAGTCGACTACAACTTCCCCAACATCAGCATCTATGTCTCCATCGACGGGGGCGTGACGTGGGAAGGCCCCTCGCAGCCGCCCTTCCTCGCCGAGGACATCGGCGCAGGCGGCGACCCGGTCGTCGCATTTGACCGGGACGGCAACGTCTACGTGATCTTCATCTCCATTGGGGTGGAGGAGTTCACGGTCGGGCCCGCCGCGGACGCGGCCACGGTGTCCAGCATCGGCATCACCAAGTCGGAGGACGGCGGCCGGACGTGGAGCGAGCCCATCTCCACCTACCGCAGCACCATCGACAAGAACCTGGCGCCGGGCCGCACCGGACGCCTTGAGGGTGACATCAGCCTTGGGTTCCTAGACAAGCCGTGGCTGGCCATCGGCCCCAGCGCGGACGATCCGGACAAGGACATCATCTACGTCACCTACACGCACTTCGAGTCCGTGTACCCCATCGTCTTCCCGTTCTCCGGCAACTTCCCGTTCTTCGGCGTCCCGGTGCTTGAGACCTCCATCCAGGTCGTGAGCTCCGAGGACGGAGGGAGGAGCTGGAGCCAACCCGTGGTGGTCAGCCCCGTCGTGCGCAGGGTCTTTGCCGCGGGCAGCGGCTCCGAGCCCGACGCCTCCGAAGAGGGCTCCTCTGATGAGGCGCTACAGGAGTTGCAGGACGCCCCCGGGGAGGCCACCGGCTCGCAGCGCGTGCTGCAGGGATCGCAACCGCAGGTCGCGCCCGACGGCACCGTCTACGTCACGTGGCTGGACTCCACAGACGACGACTCCCAGGAGGGCCTCGCCGAAAACTACATCGCCCGCTCGGATGACGACGGCAAGACATTCGGGAAGCCGATCCGCACAAGCGTGTTCAATGAAACCGGCTTCTCGCCGCGCAACGGCTTCTTCCGCTACTGGGGATCGTCGTTCCCGCAGATTGCGACGGGACCCGGGGACGAGGTGTACGTGGTGTACACCGGGCGGCCGCCGGACTCGAGCGTGGACGACGGCGACATCTACTTCACGCGCTCACTGGACCGCGGCGAGACGTGGACCCGCGCCAGGGCGCTGAACGGCGACGAGACGCACCACCTGCAGTTCTTCCCCAGCATCGCCACGTCGCCGAACGGCGACCTGCACGTGATGTGGGGCGACTTCCGCGACGACCGCGCGCAGACGCGCTATCACATCTACTACACAACCTCCACGGACCAGGGCAACACCTGGGGCTTTCGTGACGAGGAGCTGGACATCGACACGCCGGACACGCGCGTGACCGACTTCCACTCCAACGCCAACAAGGGCTTTCCGGGAGGCGTCTTCATCGGTGACTACTTCTCCATCGCCGCCTCTGACAAGGACGTGTACATGACGTGGGCGGACACGCGCCTGGGTGAGTTCGGCCCGACAAACCAGAAGATCGGCTTCACGCGCCGCGCGGCAATACAGTCGCCGGAGGTGTTCCTGAACCCGCCGGCGGGCCCGGGCGGACAGCCGGTCACGCTGCAGGGCTTCAACTTCCAGCCCGACATCAACGTGCTCATCCGTGTCGGGGGCGTGTCCGTCGCCTCGGAGCGCACCAACGATCTCGGCCGGTTCACGAGCCAGGTGTTCATCCCGATCTCGGGCGAGGGGGCCCACGCCATCGATGTGTTTGACGACTCCGGCAACTTTGCAACATCGTCCTTCTTCATGGAGTTCGGGTTTGACAACATCCAGGACACCCAGGAAGACCTGGTGGACCGGATGGGGGCACTGGAGGCGCAATTACAAGGGTTAGGCGCGCTCGCGGCCGCGGCCGTCCCGGCACCGCCGTCGGAGCCCGCGCCAGCGACCGCGCCGGAGGTCGTCATACCAGAGATCCCGGCGCCGATCATCGAGGACACGCAGGCGCCGTGGTGGCTGCTGATCGTCGCCGTGGCCGGCACCGCCGTCGTGGTGGGCGGACTGGCGTTCCTCGCCGCGCGAAAGACCTCGTCCTAGCCGGGAGTGGGTAGTAGACGCATCGTTTATGACAAGTAAAATGCGGGGACACGCACCGTCCGGCGGCGCGTCCTCACGAGAGTATTGATAGCATAAGAGGAGGAGGCCACATGCAGGCCCGTCGATTCCGGCTCATGCTCACCCTGAGCGCTGTCATGCTCCTGGTCACCGCCCTCGGCGTGGGGAGCGCGTACGCCGCCAGCCCCGAGCAGTCGCAGACGGGACCGGCGGTGGACACGGTCTATTTCAAGGCCTTCCATGTAGACCGCGCGCCCCTGGACCTGGAGCAGGGGAACATGGACCTCTACCTCTTCGGCCTCAAGACGGCGGCGGCCACCGAACTCCGGGGCCGCGACGACCTGCAGATCTTCGAGGCCCCGGCCACAACGCTATCCATCATCCTGAACCCGGCGGAGGCTCCCGAGGGGCAGCTCAACCCCTTCTCCATCCGCGACGTCCGCTGGGCCATGCAGCACCTGGTCAACCGGGAGTTCGTGGCGGGGGAGATCTACCGCGGCATGGCGGACCCCATGGTCACGCACGTCAGTCCGACCGACTTCGACCAGCTCACGGTCTTCGACCTGATCCGCGACCTGAACATTCGCTACGACCCTGAGTACGCGCGCGGCCTCATCAACGACGCCATGACGGACGCCGGGGCCGAGATGGCCGACGGCGTGTGGAACTACAACGGCAGGCCCATCCGCATCAAGTTCATCATCCGCATCGAGGACGAGCGCCGCGAGATAGGCGACCTGGTCCGCGCGGAGCTTCGCGAGGCGGGCTTCCAGGTGGACCCGGTGTACCAGAACTTCGCGCCCGCCATCCTGACGGTCTACTCGTCCAACCCGCAGACCTTTGAGTGGCACCTGTACACGGAGGGCTGGGGCCGCTCCGCCCCCAACCGGTACGACTACTCGTCGATCAACCAGTTCACGGCGCCGTGGACCGGCGGGATGCCCGGATGGCGAGAGGCCGGCTTCTGGCAGTACGAGAACGAGGAGCTCGACGAGATCGGCCAGCGCATCTTCACGGGTGAGTTCAGCAACGAGGGGGAGCGCAACGAGCTCTACGAGCGCGCCACCCGCATCGCCGTGGAGGACTCGGTGCGCATATGGGTCGCGACGGTGCAAAACAGCTTCGCGGCCAACAGCGCCCTCACCGGCGTCACGCAGGACCTGGTCGCCGGGCCGAAGGCGCCGTGGACGCTGCGCGAGGCCGAGGTGCCAGGTCAGAGCGAGCTGACCGTCGGGCACCTCTGGGTGTGGACGGAGCGGACGACGTGGAACCCCGTCGGCGGCTTCGGGGACGTCTACAGCACGGACATCTGGCGCAACTTGAACGACCCGCCCATCTGGAACCATCCCTTCTCCGGGGTGCCGCAGCCGGTGCGGGCCTCGTTCGAGGTGGAGACCGCGGGGCCGTCGGGCAAGCTGTCCGTGCCCTCGGACGCGGTCATGGTCGACCCGCCGACGGACACATGGAAGAACGTGCCCGCCGGGACGCAGGCGACCAGCAAGGTGACCCTCGACTACAGCAAGTACTTCTCGGCGGAGTGGCACCACGGCATCGACATCACGATGGCGGACGTCCTCTACTCCATCTACCAGGGCTTCGACATGGCCTACGACGAGGAGAAATCCAAGGTGGAGCGCGCGCTGGCCGTGACGGCGCGCCCTTTCCTGGAGACCTTCAAGGGCATCCGCGTGCTGGACGAGAACCGGCTGGAGGTCTACGTGGACTTCTGGCACTTCGAGGAGAACTACATCGCGTCCTACGCGAGCCCGTCCAGCGTGTCCATGCCGTGGGAAGTGCTGGCGGCCATGGACGACCTGGTCTTCAACCAGCGGCGCGCCGCCTACAGCGACACCGCCGCCGCCCGCTTCGACGTGCCGTGGATCAGCCTGGTGCAGGACCGCGACGCACGGCTCGTCCGCACGACGCTGCTCGACTTTCAGCGCAACGACACGGTTCCCGAGAGCGTGTTCACCGTCAATGGACGGTCGTACGTGACGGCGGGCGAGGCGCAGGACCGCTACCAGGCGGTGCTCGACTGGTTCAGCGAGCACAACCTGATGGTCATCAGCAACGGCCCGTTCATGCTCACCCGCTACGACCCGCCGGCGCAGTTCGCAGAGCTGACGGCCAACCGGCACCCGGACTACCCCTTCTCCAAGGGCGACTTCAGCTTCGGCGAGGCCGAGCTAGTGCGGCTGTCGGACACGCCATCTGCGCTGCAGATCGGCGCGGCCAACGCGTTGACGGTGCAGGTGGACGGCCCCGGCACCGTTGGGCTGCAGTACACGCTCTTCGACCCGGCGGAGAACAAGGTGCTGGCGATGGGGCAGGCGCAGTCCGGCGCGGGAGGCGCGTTCACCATCGCGCTTGACCAGGCTGTCGGCGACAACCTGCAGCCCGGCCTGTATCAGCTCTACCTCGGCGGGTACAGCGACGCCGTCTCCAGCATGACGCAGCGGCGCATCGACCTGGAGGCGTCGCTGGACGCCGTGGTGACGCCGAGCACCACGACGGCCACCACCATGGACACCGCGCAACCTGCGGCGACGACGGCCGCGGGGCAGCCCGAGGCGCAGACGCCAACGCAGCAGGACACCGGCGGCGGTTGCGGCCGCGGGGAGCAGGCGGAGTCGGTGTACGCGCTGGCGGGGCTCGCGCTGTTGGGGTTGGTGTTCCGGCGGCGGTTCTGGCGGTAGGGACCTCATTCAAGATGAACTCAGCAGGGGCGGCTCCTTTGGGACCGTCCCTTTCTTTGACCCGTACTCGCGCTTTGCCCCGTTGCCTTCGGTATACTGGTGCGAGCGGCACTGCGCCGCGCCGATACTGAACCTGACGGAGGAGCCCATTGGCCCTCGTCCGCACCCTTGGCATTCGCGCCGCAACGCTGCTGGGCGTGCTGCTCACTGTGCTTGTGCTGCTCGTGGTGACGCTGGGCTCCACCGGGTTCTCCGACCGCATCCTGACAGCCGTCATCAACGAGGAGATCCGCGCCCTCCGCACGGCGCAGGCGACGCAGGCCCGCGACACGGACGCGCTCGAGGAGGCGCTGGAGGTCAGGAGGCAGGAGCTCATCGTCTTCTACGACCTCGACAAGGCGTGGTGGGAGCGGATGCCGGCGACCGTCTTCCGCGTCATCACCCTGGACCTCGGCGAGGCGCGCACGCTGCGCAGCTCCGAGGGGAGCCGCCGCGTCTCCGACATCGTGCTGGAGCGGCTACCGAACACGGCCATCCTCCTGACGACGAGCCTCATCATCACGGCGGTCATCGGGCTTGCGGTGGGCGTCAAGATGGCGACACGCGTCGGCACGCGCCTCGACCGCGTCGTGTCCTTTGGGGCGGCGGTGTCATTCGCGCTGCCGGCGTGGTGGACGGGCATCCTGCTGATCCTGCTGCTCTCATTCCAGTTCAACATCCTGCCGAGCGGGGGCATGTTCAGCACGCCGCCTCCGGAGGGCGGCATAGCGCGCTTCTTCGACCTGCTGAAGCACGCCATCCTGCCCATCATCACCCTCGTGCTGGTGAGCGTCGGGCCGTACCTGTACGCCGTGCGGACGATGACGCTGAACGTGGCGCAGGAAGACCACGTGCTTGTCGCGCGCGCCAAGGGCCTCGCCGAGAGCGCGGTCATGCGGCAGCACATCCTGCGCGTTGCGGCGCCGCCCATCGTGACGGGGCTCATCCTGAGCCTCGTCGGCTCCCTTGGCGGCTCCATCCTCGTCGAGACGGTGTTCAACTGGAACGGCATGGGCCGCCTCTACTTCGAGGCGGTGGCGGGCACGCCGGACGAGGGCCTAATCGTCGCGCTCACCTTCATCTTCACGCTGATGTACGTGGTGGCGCGCTTCGTGCTGGAGGTGCTCTACCTCCTGCTTGACCCGAGGGTACGGTACAGCGGATGAACGCAACATTCAGCGGCGCGGTGAGGGTGCTCGTGGGGAGCGCTATCGGGAAGGCGGGGCTGGCCCTGCTGGGCTTCCTGGTGGCCGTGTCCGTATGGGTGCTTGCCACCTACCCCCTCGACTTTGGGACGCGGGAGTGGAGCAACCCCGCCGTGTGGGCCGACAACCCCAAGGCCGTGCCCCCGACGTGGACGAACATTTTCCCCGGGTCGGACAACGTCGCCCACGCGACGCTCGTCACCGCCGAGCCGGACGATGTGCGCACCGCCGGAAGCGTGACGGCGGAGACGTATCGGCTGCCCCTCGCGCACACCTTCGACGGCTTTCCGACGTTCATCTCCTTCTCGCTGGAGCCGGTCACGTTCTACGGGCGGCCGCCGCTCATCACGCTCGCGCTCGAGCGGCCCGACGGCGGCACGGTGCGGCTGCTGCAGCACGTGCCCTCCGGCTCACGCGACGGCGAGGACGGGCCGTTCGTGCGTTACGTAAACAACCCGTACCGCATTCTCCTGAGCACGGAGGAAACCTTCCGCTCGGCACTCGCCGACTACCACAACGAGCGCTACGGCACGGCGTTCGACGAGCGGGACCTGCGCGGCTTTGGCGACCACGCGGCCTTCGGCACGCCGACGGCGGGAGAGGATGTTGCCTTCGAGCCGTTGGAGGGTGAGTACACCTTTGTCGTCACCGCCACCTTCGCCGACGAGAACGACAGCATGGACGGCGCAAAGGTTGTGGTGGGCGGGGACGTGTTCGGCGGCATGGGGTCGGACTCGCAGGGGCGCGACCTGTTCGTGGGGCTGCTGTTCGGGTTCCCGGTGGCGCTCTTCATCGGACTGCTGGCGTCAACGCTCACGACGGGCATTGGGGCGTCGCTGGGCATCATGAGCGGCTACCTCGGCGGCTGGGTGGACACGGCCATCCAGCGGCTGGCGGACGTCGTCGCGAATGTGCCGCTGCTGCCCATCCTCATCTTCATGGTCATCGTGCTGGGGTCCAACCTCTTCCTCATCATCCTTGTGCTCGTTGCGTTCAGTTGGCCAGGGCTCACGATCCTCATTCGCAGCATGGTGCTGCAGCTCCGCTCGGGGCAGCTGGTGGAGGCGACGAAGGCGCTGGGGGCGTCGCAGCGGCGCGTGATGCTGCGGCACATCTTCCCGCAGACGGCGCCGTACGTCTTCGCGCAGATGATCTTCTTCACGCCGGCGGCAATCCTTGCGGAGGCGGGCCTCAGCTTCCTCGGCCTCGGCGACCCGTCGATTCCGACGTGGGGGCAGATACTGGAGCAGGGTTTCCGCACGGGGGCGGTGTACGTCGGCTACTGGTGGTGGGTGCTGCCGCCGGGGCTGCTCATCGTGCTGACGGCGATGGCCTTCGTGCTGCTGGCGCTGGCCATCGAGCCGGTGCTGAACCCGCGTCTCCGCACGATGCGATAGCGCGAAAACCCAGCCGTAACTTCCAAGAAAACGCCAGATAGTTGCCGTATACTCTTCATATGCTCTTCAACGTGACATCGGCGGCGCTGGAAGCCCTTCTGCACGGGCGCATATCGGAGGGGCACCCGTCCGGGCAGGTCATGCGCGTCATCTGGGACGGCGACGATCTCGCCTTCGAGATGGACGAGCCGGACCTGCTGGACATGGTCTTCCGCTGCGAGGGCGAGCCGGTACTCCTGGTCGACCCCGACATGAACGCGGACCTTGGGGACATGATGCTCGACGTCACCGCGGACGAGGAGGGCTACAACTTCTATCTGACGCCGACAGACTAGCCCCGGCACGCCCTCCGCAACTTCCTTCCCGCCTTGACACCCATCCTGCGCCCGGCGAATCTTATGCGAAATCCTCAGGCCGGCTGCGTTCTGCGCGTCGATGGGCATGTCGCAGCGCAGGCCGCAATACTCGCGAAGGAGCACACGCATGGGATTCGCTGTGCACGGCAACCACGGAGTCACGTACTGGGAAAAGGACCGCACCTTCAACGGCGTAACGCTGTACAGCACCTTCGGCAGCCCGAACACCAATCTCATCAACATGGACGGGGACGTGGTGCACGAGTGGACGGCGCCAGACCCGGCCAAGCCATTCTTCGGCTACCTGCGGGACAACGGCAACCTGCTCGTGAGGTGCTTCGACGGCTCGGAGCCGTACTTGCACGGCGGCAACGGGGGCGTCCTCGTCGAGCTCGACTGGGACAGCAACGTGGTGTGGCGCTACGACAACCCGGTCATCCACCACGACCACATCGTCCTGCGCAACGGCAACATCATGGTCATCGGCTGGGAGCCAATGACCGCGGAAGAGAAGGAGCGGGTACAGGGCGGGTACGAGGAACTCGACGACGAGGGGAACGAGAAGGAGATGCTAGCAGACTTCCTCCTGGAGCTGACACCGGACAAGCAGGTGGTCTGGGAGTGGCACGGAAAGGACAGGCTTGACCCCGCGCAGGACATGATCTGCCCAATGGACACCCGCAGTGAATGGACGCACTGCAATGCCGTGCTGGAGCTGCCCGACGGCAACATCTGCCTCAGCTTCCGGCAGACGAGCGAGCTCATCTTCATCGACAAGGGAACCGGCGAGGTGTGCTGGCGCTTCGGGCCGGGGGAGCTCTTCCACCAGCACAACCCGACGCTGCTGGCGAACGGCAACCTGCTGGTCTTCGACAACGGCGAACACCGGCCGAAGGCGGCCGCCACGTCGCGCGTAGTGGAGCTCGACCCAGCCACGAAGGAGATCGTGTGGGAATACAAGGGCGACCCGACGGCCTCGTTCTACAGCACGCACATCAGCGGCGCGCAGCGGCTCCCGAACGGGAACACGCTCGTTTGCGAGGGCCGGCCCGGGAGGCTGTTCGAGGTGACGGCGGACAAGGATCTGGTCTGGGAGTTCATGAACCCGGAGATCCTCGAGTTTCGGGAGGAGAAGTTCAACCGGGCGGTGTTCCGGGCGCGCCGGTACGCCGTCGACGGGCCGGAGATTCGCGGGCGGGTGTAGCTGCCACTGGCGTCCTTGACACTCGATGGGCGCTGGGCGAACCTAGCGCGCGACCCCGAAATCGGCAATACGACACGCGTCGTCTCGGCGCTTTGACCGCAGTATCGGACGAGACGCGAAGGGAGCAGGCACATGGGCTTTGCAGTCTACGGCAACCACGGGGTGACGCACCACGAGCCGGAGCGCTCGTACGGCGGGGTCACGGTGTACACAACCATTGGCGCGGACACGACGCGGCTCATCGACATGGACGGCAACGTCGTGCACGAGTGGACGCCGCCGGACCCGGCCAAGCCCTTCTACGGCTTCATGAAGGACAACGGCAATCTCCTCGTCCGGTGCTACGACAACACGGAGCCCTGGACCGGCGGCGGCTTCGGCGGAGTGCTGGTCGAGCTGGACTGGGACAGCAACGTCGTCTGGCGTTATGACAACCGGGTCATCCACCACGACCACATCGTGCTGAAGAACGGCAACATCATGGTCATCGGGTGGGAGGAGATGACGGATGAGGAGGCGGCACGGGTGCGGGGCGGCGCAGACTGGCCCCCCGGACACGTCCCGGCCCACGCCATGCTTGGGGATTTCCTGCTCGAGCTGAACGGGGACGGGGAGGTCGTGTGGGAGTGGCACGGCAAGGACAGGCTTGACCCGGAACAGGAAGTGATCTGCCTGCGGGAGTTTCGCGGCGAATGGACCCATTGCAACGGCGTGACCGAGCTCACGGACGGGAATGTCTGCATCAGCTTCCGCCAGACGAGTCAGCTCATCTTCATCGACAAGGCTTCGGGCGACGTGTACTGGCGCTTCGGGCCCGGCGAGCTTTCGCACCAGCACAACCCGACGCAGCTCGACAACGGCAACCTGCTCATCTTCGACAACGGCGAGCACCGCACGGTGGGCAGCGTGTACTCGCGCGTAGTTGAGGTTGATCCCGGCACAAAGGAAATCGTGTGGCAGTACCGGGGCGACCCCGGGCTGTCCTTCTTCAGCACGGGCATCAGCGGGGCGCAACGGCTGCCCAACGGCAACACGGCCATCTGCGACGGCCGCACAGGTCGATTGTTCGAGGTTACGACGGATGGGGACGTAGTCTGGGAGTACATGAACCCCGAAATCCGGCAGTGGCGCGGCGAGAAGCACAACCGCGCGGTGTTCCGGGCGCTCCGCTACGCCGTCGACGGCTCGGAGATACGGGGGCGGGTGTAGCGGGCGCAGAAACGGGGCCGCCTTCGACGATCCAGAGGCAGTAGGGGGCATTTGGGCGCCTTAGGGGGTAGCGAATTCATTCCATTATGGAATGTCCGCCATGAGACGCTTGAATTATTGCCTAGCTTGCGCTAGCATCATTGCCCGACAGCAGATAGGGGATGCTATCTGAATCAAGGTATGCTTCCCAAGCCATACAGAGCCCTTTGGCATTATTGGTAACCAGGAGAGGGGAGACTAATGAAAGACATCGGATTCATCAGGTTAGCCGCCGTAGCCATGGCGTTGGCAGCGATGATCGGGATCCTCGCGGCGTGCGGCGGCGAATCAGACTCGGGCGGGACGACGGCAACGACGACGGGCAGCGCGTCGGCGCCGCAGCAGCCGGCGGCTCCGGCCGCGCCGGACCAGCCGACGGGCGAGGCGGGAGGCGCGATGGCGGCCCCGACGGCCGAGCCGGCAATGATGCCTCGGGAAGCACCTCAGGTCATGATGGCCGAGCCCACAGTGGAGAGGGTCATCGTGGGCATCGTGCCGTTCTCGCAGGAGGCGAACGTCCGGCGTATCGTCGGGCAGATCGCCGCCGTGCAGTTTGACCCCATCGACGAATCGCTAATTGGTATGGACCCGGCAACCGGTCAGCAGATCCCGGAGCTGGCAGAGGAATGGGCCCTCGAGGGTGGCAGCGCCTGGCGGTTCAAGCTCCAGCAGGGCGTGCAGTTCCACAAGGGCTGGGGTGAGGTCACCGCACAGGACGTGCAGTTTGCCTTCGAGGAGTACATCAAGGACGACGCCGTGGGAGGCGTTCGCGCGCCGCTGCGCCGCGGTGTCAACAGGGTCGAGGCCGTCAACGACTACGAGGTGCTCATCCACCTCAACCAGTTTGACGCGGACCTGGTGAACCTGCTCTCGAGGGCGCAGCCTGCCGTGTCGATCGTCAGCAAGGCGCACTATGACTCGATTGGCGGCGACCCGGACATCAATGACGAACCGCTGGTCGGTACGGGTCCTTACCAATTCCTTGAGCGGGAGCAGAACGTCTACTTCCGTTACAAGCGCAATGAGAACCACCGGAGCATCCAGCCGGAATTTCCGGAGCTGGAGTTCCGGTACATGAATGAGGCCTCCACCCGACTGGCAGCATTGCTGACCAAGGAAATCCACGTGACCAACCTGCCCGACGACCTCTACGGGCAGGCGCTGGGCGACGGCATGAGGGTCATTCCGGGCATGGCCCCGCTTCGCAGGACCTTTATGACGTACTATTGCTGCTTCGTTGACGAGGACACTCGCGAGTGGCCAATGCACCCGGACTCACCGTTGCAGGACATTCGTGTTCGCCAGGCATTGAACAAGGCCGTCAACCGCGACGAGCTGAATGATGCGCTTCTTGCGGGCAAGGGCCAGATCATGTACGTGAACAACTTCCTCCCCACGCTGTCCGGCTGGTCCCAATCTTGGGTGGACCGCTTCCCGCAGGCCTACGGCTACGACCCGGCGGCGGCGCGAGCGCTGCTCAGCGAGGCGGGCTACAGCCAGAACAACCCGCTGGAAACCAACGTCCACGTCTTCAAGAGCACGCAGCTGCCGGGCGCTGACGACATCGCGGAAGTCATCGCCGCGTACCTGACCGACGTTGGCGTGAAGGTCAACTTTGTGCAGGACGATGCCGCGACCCGCCGCGCCAGGAGCCGCACCCAGCAGTACACCAACGACCTCTCCCTGGGTTCAACGAGCGCGGGACAGATCGTTGGTTCCAGCGTCTACACTTCAAACACCTCCTTCTCCCGCGTAGCCACGACGCCGGAAGTCGACGCGAAGTTCCTTGAGATTCGCAGAGAGACCAGCGACGCCCGTCGGGCGCAGCTCTGGACCGAGTACGGCAACCTCCTCTACGACAACTACACGAGCATCCCGCTCTACTGGTTGCCAGCAGAGGTGGTCGTGAACCCCGAAGTCGTCAGCGGCTTCGAGTGGCCGGGCGCGCTGTCCGGGTTCTGGTCCCACTTGTGGCAGCTCAAGTCGACTTAGGCATTGCCGAGAATCACAGTTTGACCACGGAGCGGGGGGCGGCGCCCCCCGCTTCCGCGTAGAGGGAGGGCGCCATGAACATCAAGGTCCTCATGTTGGGCACGGGCACTCCTCGGCTTCGGCCCCACCGGTGCGGCAGCTCGAGCCTGATCCAGATCGGCGGCGACAGCATCCTGATCGACTGCGGGTACGGGTCCGCGCGGCGCATGGCGGAGAACGGCATCAACCTGCACGACGTGCAGCGGCTGCTGTTCACCCACCATCACTACGACCACAACGTCGACTACCCCTCCTTCGTGCTGCACGGGCGGTCGGGGCGCGAGACACCGCTGAACGTGTACGGGCCGATCGGCACCGAGAAGCTGTCGAGCGACCTGTTCGTGACCGGCGGGTTCACCATCGACCTGAACAACCGGCTGAGCGCGGACATCAACCGCGGGACCATCCTCAGCGGCGTGCAGGACATCGACGCGGGCTTCACCCTCGAGAGCGACACGTGGAAGCTGACGGCAGAGCGCGCCGACCACTTCACCGTCGGCGGAAATTTTACGCTGTGCTACCGCATCGACACGGACGACGGCTCCATCGTGTTCTCCGGCGACACGATCCCGTGCGACGGCATTCGCAAGCTGGCCAAGGGCGCGGACGTGCTGGTGCACGAGGTCTTCTGGCAGCCGCTTCAGGGCGTGGACGGCCGCCGCCCCTTCACCAAGGAGGACGCCACCGAGGAGTTGTACACGGCCTCCCGGCGCACCAAGCACTCGCTGCCGGAAGAGGTCAAGACTATCGCGCACGAGGCGGGCGTCAAGCGGCTTGTCCTCACGCACCTCTTCTCCGACGAGCATCTGGACGAGCTGCAGGGCTACATGCAGCAGGGCGTAGAATGCGAGGTGGTCCTGGGAGAGGACCACATGCGCTTTGAGGTGGGGTAGGCAGCGTGGCATTCCTTGAGGTTGAGGACCTTCGGCTGGCGTACGTCACGGACCGGGGTTTGCTGTGGGCCGTGGACGGCACGTCGTTCTCGCTCGATCCGGGCGAGGCGCTCGGGCTTGTGGGCGAGTCGGGCAGCGGCAAGAGCAGCCTGGCGCTGGCGCTGATGCGGCTGCTGCCCCGCAACGCGCACGGGCCGGAGGGGGCCGTGCACCTCGATGGCGTGGAGGCGCTTTCCCTGAGCGAGGAGGAATTCCGGCGGCGCATTCGCGGGAACGTGATCTCCATGGGCTTCCAGGGAGCGATGAACTCGCTCAACCCCGTCATGCGCGTGGGGCATCAGATCGCCGAGCCGCTGCTGGTGGACGGCGGGGTCTCGAAGTCGGAGGCGCACGCGAAGGTGCGGGCCATGCTGGAGATGGTGGGCCTGCCGACGGAGGTCTTCGGGCGCTACCCGCACGAGCTGAGCGGCGGGATGAAGCAGCGCGTCGTCATCGCGATGGCGCTGGTGCGCGACCCGAAACTTGTGGTGCTCGACGAGCCGACGTCGGCGCTCGACGTGAGCGTGCAGGCGCAGATCATGAACCTGCTGAAGCGGCTCAAGCGGGAGCTGGGTCTCTCCCTCATCTTCATCACCCACGACCTGGCGCTGGCGAGCGATGTGTGCGACTACATCGCGGTGATCTACGGCGGGCGTGTCGTGGAGATCGGCGGGATAGAGGGGGTGCTGCGGCGCCCGTCGCACCCGTACACGGAGAAGCTGCTGGCGAGCGCGCCGAAGCTGCGCATGAGCGAGCAGCCGGACTTCATTCCGGGCGCGCCCCCAGACCTGCTCGACCCGCCTGCCGGGTGCCGCTTCAGCCCCCGCTGCAGCTACGCCACGGACATCTGCTTCGCGGAGGACCCACCCCTCTTCACCGTCGAAGCAGGGCACACGGCGAAGTGCTGGTTGCGGCAGGATACGGCGGCAGAAGCCGTGGACTGACGGCCCTACAGGGTCATCACCGCTTCCAGCCGGTAGCCCTGCAGCTTCGCCCGGCCTTCGAGGAAGCCAAGCTCCGCGAGGACGGATAGTCCCGCAACCTCGGCGCCGGCGCCCTCAACCATGCGGATTGCGGCGGCCAGGGGGCCGCCCGTCGCGAGGATGTCGTCGACGATGAGGACACGCTGGCCTGCTTCCACGCCGTCGCGGTGCATCTCAATGGTGTCTGAGCCGTACTCGAGGTCATAGTCCACGCTGACGGTCTCGTACGGCAGCTTGCCGGGCTTGCGCGCAGGGACGAATCCGGCGCCGAGCCGGAGCGCGACAGGCGTGCCGAGCAGGTAGCCGCGCGCCTCGACGGCGAGCACCGTGTCGATATGCTCCTCGGCCCAGGGAGCGGCCATTGCGTCCACGGCAGCGGCGAGGCCGGCGTGGTCCTTCAGCAACGGGGTGATGTCCTTGAAGACGATGCCCGGTTGAGGGAAGTCGGGAATGTCGCGGATGAGATGGTGCAGGTCCATGGGTTACACCTCGGTCGGCCGCGCTGTCTCGGCACCGTCAGCATGCGTTACAGGCGAGTAGAGGTGGCAGGCGACGAAACGTCCGATGCGGGCCTCCACAAGCTCCGGCTCCACGACGTCGCATAGGCCGGCCATGAACTCCGGGCAGCGGGGGTGGAATCGGCAGCCGGTGGGCACATTGGCTGGGTTGGGCGGTTCGCCCGGGACGGTGGGCCGGTCGCGGAGACGGTTGTCCGGGTCGGCCTCCGGCACGGCTGCGATTAGCGCGACGGTGTAGGGGTGCATCGGGTCGTCCAGCACCTCGCCCGGCAGACCCTGTTCGGCCACCCTGCCGAGGTAAAGGACGGCTATGCGGTCCGAGAAGTAGCGCGCCGTCGCGATGTCGTGCGTTATGTACAGAAAAGCGATGCCCATCCGCTCCTGCAGCTCTCGCATGAGGTAGAGGATCTCCGTGCGGCTTGAGGCGTCGATCATGGACACAGGCTCGTCGGCGAGGATGTAGTCGGGCTGCATGATGAGCGCGCGGGCGATGCCGACACGCTGGCGCTGACCGCCGGAGAGCATGTGGGGAAACTTGCCGGAGAACTCGCCCGCCGGGGCCAGCCTCACCTCTTCCAGCGCTTGGTGAACGCGATCCGCCCTGTCCTGAATAGCATGGATGAGCAACGGCTCCTCGAGGACCTGCCGGACGTCCATGAATGGGTCGATGCTGGAGTAGGGGTCCTGGAAGACGGCCTGCGCGCGACGGCGGAACCAGCGCAGCTTGCCGTCGGGTATGCGAGTGATGTCGTCACCGTCGAAGACGACGGTGCCCTCCGTGATTGGGGCCAAGCGCAGGGATGCGCGGCCGAGGGTGGTCTTGCCACTGCCGGACTCGCCCACGACCGACACGGTCTCGCCCCGATTGAGCGACAGGGAGACGCCATCGACAGCGCGCACTATGTCGGCCCGAAAGAGCATCTTCCTGGCGGAGAAGTGCACCTTGATGCCGTTCAGGGTCAATAACGGCGGCAACGCTATCTTGCTCCCCTTCTCTTACGTTTCAATGTCATGGGGTTGATGGGGCGCTCGCCCGCGAGGGAGCCTGCAGCCCGGCATTTCCATTGTACGCGAATACGGCGCTTCACACGCGCCGCCACTGCGGAAGGGCCGCTTCGGGAATAACCCACCAACGACGCGATAGCTACGCGGTATCCACGGTGATACAATGACAGTGACAACCTGGGAGGGTGCAGATGCAGAAGGTCTTTCTGGGTACATTGCTTGTGGTCTTGATGGCCGCCCTCTTTGCCGGCGGCCTCATAATTGGTCTTGGGGTTCACGGGCCGGACGTCACGGCGCTCCGGGCGGAAACCGCGGAACAGAAAGATGAGCTAACGAGTTTGCAGGCGCGCCTTTCAGGTCAGGAAAGCCAAGTGGCTTCACTCAAGACGGAATTGAGCGACGTGAGCGCGGAACGGTCGGGCCTGAGCGTCTCGCTTGACGCGTCCCGCTCCACCGTCAGGGACATGGAAGCTGACACGGCGCGGCTGTCCTCGGATTTGCGCAACGCACAGATTCAGCTGGACCGGACGGAGAACTCGCTGGAAAGCGCCGAGGAGCGCAGCCGCAAGCTCCAGGTCGAGGTCCTGAGTCTTATGGGGTCGCAACGGGACCTCACAATGGCCATCAGTCTGCTTGAGGAATTGCAGCTTCTCAACAACGGTGAGTTTGGGCCCAATCACGGTGACGCTCAGCTTTTGGTCGAGGAAGGGCACCGGGCCGCCAACAACGACAACTACGGGGAGGCCGCGAAGTTTTTCGGCGAGTCCAGCAAGGCCTTTGACCTAGCCAAGACAAACGTGGCAGAGGTTACGACCAAGAGCGAAGAACTCGTGGACCTGGTACCCGAAGATCTCAACCGGACGTTTGTGGAGAGCCACCGACAGGCACGCTCTACGGTCTTTGCCATGGAAGCGCAAGCACGCACGTATCAAGCCGCCGATTACCTCTACACCATCATTGACGAGTGGGTTGAAACCGAGAACCCAACAAGGAGCGACAGGGCCCGTTGGGGAGAACTCGCGGACATGGCGGAAGACCAGTTCGAGATGGCAATGAGCGCGCTCGATGAGGCGGACACCTGGAGCCCCGGGCTGTGGCGCCGTACGGAAGCAATTCGGCTGAACACCCGCGACTGGCGCAACCTGATGCTGGGCATCCGGTTCAACATTATCGACGTGCAGTCCTAGAGCAGGGAGGCGCCAGCCGCCTCCAGGGCGAGAATCGTTTCAATGTCTGCTGCGGACCTCCAGTGCATGTCCATTCGCAGGTGAGTTGCAAGGGCTTTGGCAGTGGCTTCCCTAACTGCCGCGGGGTCCACATCTCCGCCAAGCTCCCGCTCCAGGGACGTTACGCGCAGGTCCGGCACTCCACACGCGACGATGTGCTCAAAGTAGCTGAGGCGCGTGCTGACGTTGAGGGCGAATCCGTGGCTGCTGACGCCGCGGCTCACGCGCAGCCCTATGGCGGCGATCTTGCGCTCGTTGCCGGGTTCACCGACCCACACTCCGGGCATCCCCTGCTGCCGATGGCCCTCGACGCCGTACGACGCCAGCGCTTCCATAAGGGCCGCCTCAAGGGCGCGGACGTACCGCACGGGTCCGCCCAAGGGGCGAATGTCCATGATGGGGTAGCCCACCAACTGACCGGGTCCGTGATAGGTGACTTCGCCGCCGCGGTCGGCCTCGTGAACTTCGACTCCGGCACGGGTGAGGGCGTCACGGTCAAGGAGCACGTCATCCATGCGCCCCCGGCGGCCGAGGGTGTAGACGTGAGGATGCTCAAGCAGCAACACGGTGTCTCCGATGCGCCCCTGTTTTCGGGCCTCCACCAGCGCCGCCTGCAGCGCGCATGCGGGGCGGTACTCAACCTGTCCCAGCCAGTAGACCACCCCATTGCGCTCTCTCATATGGGCATTATGGGCGAGGAGCGCGGGGCGCGCCAGCGGTCGTGATTCGCTACAATGGTGCGGGAGGCAGCTATGGCAGAACGACGGTTTTGGCTGTTTAAGTCCGAACCCAATGCGTACTCATACGCCGACCTGCAACGTGACGGCGTGGCCGAGTGGGACGGCGTCCGCAACTACCAGGCCCGCAACCTCCTTCGGGACACTATCCAGGAAGGCGACGGCATCCTCTTCTACCACAGCAGCGTTGCGCCGATGGCCGTTGTGGGGACAGCCGTAGTCGTGCGCGGCGGGTACCCGGACGAGACGGCATGGGACCCCGACTCGGCCCACCCGGACCCGAAGAGCACCCCTGACAACCCCGTGTGGTACATGGTGGACATCCGGGCAGACCGGGAATTCAAGAGCCCGGTGACGCTAGAGGCCATCAAGAGCACGCCGGGACTGGAGAAGATGATGGTGGCGCAGCGCGGCGCTCGACTCTCCATTCAGCCCGTTACAGCGGAGGAGTGGGACATCGTCACAAAAATGGGAAGCCTGGGGTAGCGCGATGCGAATTGGCGCACACGTGTCGTCCGCGGGAGGCATCAGCAAGGCGATCGACCGCGCCGTGGAGATAGGCGCGGAGACGATACAGATCTTCTGCTCGCCGCCGCAGGGCTGGGCCTACAAGCCTCCGCCGGAGGGGGAGGTACTCGCCTTCCGAGAGAAGTCTGAGGAGACGGGCATCCTGCCCTCTTTCCTGCACGGAATCTACCTGATGAACTTCGGCAGTCCGGACCCCGCGCTGCTGGCCAAATCCAAAGGGGCGCTTGCCAACTACATGGAGTGCGCCGCGCAGATCGGCGCACGGGGTGTCATCTTTCACTCGGGCAGTCACATGGGGCAGGGCTTCGAGGCGGTGCTGCCGCAGACGGCCGCCGCGCTGCGGGAGGTGCTGGGAGCTGCGCCAGAGGGGCCGAACCTGATCATCGAGAACTGCGCGGGCATGGGTAACCATATCGGAGCGTCATTCAAACAGATCGGGCGCATCATGGAGGGCATTAACAGCCCTCGGGTGAAGGTGTGCCTCGATACACAGCACAGTTTCGCGGCCGGCTACGATGTTTCGCAGGCGGAGATGCTGGACGAGGCAATGGCGGAGTTTGATGAGGCAATCGGGCTGACCAACCTTGTGGCCGTCCACGCCAACGACGCCAAGACTCCCTTTGCGTCGGGCGTCGACAGGCACGCGAACATAGGCGAGGGCCACATTGGCGACGAGGGATTCGCGGTAATCATGGCGCATTCTGCATTTCAGAACGTGCCGTTCCTGCTGGAGACGCCGGGGGAGGGGAAGGGGCCGGACCGCGCGCAAATCGACCACGTGAAGGCCATCAGAGACCTTGCGGGGGCAGCGTAATGAGCGTCCGCCTTTCTCCGGACGCCTTTCAGGAGTTGGTGGCTGACGCGCTGGACAGCCTGCCTTCGGAGGTCCTCGAATTGCTGGATAACGTGGACGTTCATACCGCTTTCTGGCCGTCAGTCGACCAGTTGGAGGAGACGGGGATCAGGAACGGGTACGGGCTCCTGGGACTTTACGAGGGCACACCTCTCACAGACAGGGGGCACTACAACTTCGCGCTGCCGGACCGGGTCACGCTGTTCCAGCGGCCGCTCGAGGCCATCTGCTCCACGCACGAGGAACTCGAGCGCCAGGTGCAGGTCACCGTCGTGCACGAACTGGCCCACCACTTCGGTTGGAGCGACGAGGAGATCGACCGAATGGGGTTCGGTTAGCTCCCCGCCGCTCCCGGCGACAAGATTTCTACGCCGCAGCGTGCTCCAAGGCACCGTCCGGCGTCCGCACCCGGAGAAAGCGCTCGCGGTCTTCGTGGGCCTGCCCGTTCAGTTGGCCCTTGAGGGCGAGGCGAGCGCGCTCCAACCGCTCTTCCGCCAGCCGGTCAGCCGCCTCGTGGGGCGGGATGCCGCGCTTGTGGGAAACGCTGAGCACCTCGGTCACGGTATCGTAGATATGCCCGACGCGCTCGCGCGCGATGTTCTCGTCGTAGCCATCCACCTCGACGGCCAGGTTGATGACGCCACCGGCGTTGATGATGAAGTCGGGCACGTAGACGATTCCGTGATGCCAGAGCTTTCGGCCGTCGTCCGGGGTCAGCAACTGGTTGTTGGCGGCGCCGGCCACAACCTTGGCTCGCAGGCGGCGGATGGTCTTCTCGTTCAGGACGCCACCGAGGGCGCAGGGCGCGAAGACATCGCACTCGACGTCGTAGATGGCATCGGGGTCCTCCAACACGCGGCAGTTGAGGAGCCTGGCACGCTCCAGGGCCTCACGGTCCACGTCCGTGACGGTGACGCGTGCGCCGGCGGCCAACAAGTGGCCGACCAGGGAGTTCGCCACCTTGCCGAAACCCTGTACAGCAACGGTCACATCCTTCAGGCAGTCCACGCCGAACGCCTCGTAAACGGCTGCCTCCATGCCGCGGTACACGCCAAAGCCGGTGATGTGGGACGTGTTTCCGCTGCCACCCATATGGGCGGGCAGGCCCACGACGTGGCGGGTCTCCTTGCTCATCTCGACAAGGCGCTCCGGTGTAACGCCGACGTCTTCCGTGGTGATGTAGCGGCCGCCGAGAGAGTCGACGTGGCGGGCAAAGGCGCGGATGGCCGCGTTGGAGACGCCGGTGCTGGGGTCAGCCCAGATGAGGCCTTTGCCGCCGCCGAAGTCCAGACCGGCCGCCGCGCTCTTGTACGTCATGGCGCGTGCAAGCCGGAGCACGTCGGCAAGGGCGTCGGCTTCAGTGGCGTGGGGCCAGATGCGCACGCCGCCCAGCGAGGGTCCAAGGGTGGTGTCGTGGATACATACAAAGGCTCGGAGGCCGGAGGTCTTGTCGACCGCAACCAAGAGTTGCTCGTAGTCGCCGGTCTGCAGGGTCTCGATGATGTCCATCGTTTGCCTCCTCTCCGGCGCCGGAGCGGCCCGGCGCCGCGTCCAATTAACCTTCTCTTTCCATTATACGCGATTTTCGCTTGGTGTGACGAAATTCGTCACGCATTTTGGGCGAGCGTCAACACATATGGAGGCGTGGCGTTAAACTCGAACAAGGAGGCGGGCTTGCGCCCGCCTCCTCAACATTCGTCAGCGTGGTCCGGTGGACTACAAGTCGCGACTGTTCATCAACCGGACGGCCAGGATAGGCAGAACAAGAACGGGGATGATGCCGATGATGATCAGCACTGTGACTTCGGCAGAAAGCGACTTGCCCTGCAACACCAATGGCAGGTTGCCCAACACCCCCTCGGGCGAAAAATCCTCGGCGTAAGCGATGTCAAGGATGCCAAGGGCCATGTACCAGATAACGCCAAGCACCACCAGGCCAAGCATGGTGTTGTTGACCAGCACACTCACGGTTATGCCGAGGAAGGAGAGAACGGTGATCAAGAGCACCCAGTAGGCGATGCCGACAAGAATGCCCTCCACGGTCATGTCATTGTTCAGGGACATTGCACGCATCAGGAAAGCCGTCGGCGCTACGACGACGAGGAACATGACGGCATTGCCAAAGGACCGGGAAACCAGCTTCGCCAAGAGGTAGGGCGTCGGGGCGATGCCGCGGCTGATAATGGACTCGCCCAAGAAACGGAACTCCTGCGATATGGCGCTGACGCTATTGGCCATGATCACAAGGCTGCCCAACGCCACGTACAGGACGAGAGCCCAGCCCATAAGGAAAGAGGAGTCGTCGATGAAGTTGCGGGACACAATGACGGCCACGATGCCGCCAAGCACTGTGAGAGAAAACCAGAACCTGACGATCCAAGACTTCGCCAGGATCATAAGGTCGTATTCGAGCAGACACAGGAACGCGTTGGTGCCAAGGCCTCTACGCATCAATTCACCTCATCAGATGAAGCAGAGCGGAGCGAGGGCAGACCCTCCCGAGGGTTCCTGGACGGTGGGTAGATCCCCAACTGGGCCATGATGTCCTCAGTGTCCAGCGCCCTGGCGAAGCCCTTCCGCCGATCTTCCTGCAACGTCTTCAGGAAGGCGTCCTCCAGGTCACCGGCAGGCTGGATTGACTTGAGGACCACCCCGTGGCGGGCAAGAGCATCCAGCACCTGGCTAAGGACCGAGATAAACTCGCCTTCCCTGTTGTTAAACGCAATACGCACCGTGTTTGCTCCAAGCCGCTCGAACTGGATGCCGCGCACTTCCACCGACGCGGCCTGGAGGCCGAGCTCGACTTCACCCTCCACGAGCACGTCGATAGTATTAGCAAGGGCGAGCTGCTTCATATCGAGGACGGAGCCGGTGAACACCAGCTTCCCATGATTCAGGATGCCCACGTAGTCACAGGTCTCATCGGCGTCGGGCAGGATGTGGGTGGACAGGATGATGGTCTTGCCCTTGCGGCGGAGCTCCTCAAAAAGGTCCAAGGTGTAGTGGCGGCCCTCCGGGTCAAGGCCGATGGTCGGCTCGTCCAGGAGGAGGAGGTCGGGGTCATTCATGAGGGCGGCGGCAATGCCTAGCCGGGTGCGCTGCCCACTGGACAGGTGCTCAACGCGCTGGGACGAGGCTTGCAGGAGGTCCATAGCGTGCAACAGCGCTGAAAGCCTGGGTTTTCGGATACTGGTGGTGATGCCGAAGAGTTTGCCCACGAGGTCCAGGTATGTGATAGGCGTCATGTCGATGGGAAAGTTGCCGTTCTGAGAGTGAAAGCCAATTCGGCGGCGGAGGTGGCCCGATGAGAGGTTCATCGGCTCCTGGAAGACACGTATTGTCCCCGCAGTCGGGCGCTGGAGGCCCATGATGAGGCGGAGCGCCGTACTCTTGCCGGCGCCGTTGGGGCCAATGAGACCAAAGATGCATCCCTGTGGAATGGAGAGGTTGACGCTATTGAGGGCAATCTGCCGTGTCTCGTAAATCTTCGTCAGGTCCACCGTCTCAACAACGTCCATGTTTGCTCCTTGCGAAAGCTACTCGCTATATTCGCACAAGTCTGGAAGGCCGGGCAATAGGACAGCTACGCGGGTAATCCCGTGTTGGCGTGCAGCAACTGCTTTGACGCTGGGGCGGCGTCCCTCTACAATGAGCCCACTTGATCGGGAGGTGCGGCATGGCGAAGCTTTCTTGCGACGTGTTTTATGACTACACCTGACCCTTTGTCTACAACGCAGCCGTGTGGCTGGAGTCGGCACAAGAGACGGCGGGTGACGAACTGGAACTGAACTGGCGCGGCTTCCTGCTGGAGCAGATCAACAGCAAGGAGGGCGCGGACTGGAAGGTCTGGGAGCAACCTGACGATTATGAGTTCCGGGGCATGTGGGCGCTCCGGGCTGGCGAGGCCGCCAAGGCACAGGGATCTGAAGTGTTCAAGAAGTTCCATATGGCCCTACTCCGAGCCCGGCACGAGGAGCGCGTCAACGTCGGCGACCGCGAGGCGCTGATGGAGATTGCGGGTCGTGTGGGGTTGGACCTCGAGCAGTTTCGCGCCGACATGGAGGACCCGGCGACCAAGGACAAAGTGGCCGCCGACCACATAGAGGCCGTCGAGAGCTTTGGCGTCTTCGGCACCCCCACGTTCGTGTTCCCCAACGGCGCCGCGGCCTTCGTCAAGCTGCTCAAACCGCCAGAGGCCCGCGCCTCCCGCGCATTGGAGTTGCTGGCAGAAATGATGGAGGACCACATCTACATCGGCGAAGTGAAGCGTCCCCAGCCGCCGTGGCCCAAGGGCGCCTTCACCGCCGGGAGTTAGTGTCGTCGAATGAACCTGGACCTGGCGCAGGTCGAGCAGGCCCTAGGCGTCGGATTCCACGACGCGGGTCTGCTGCGCCTGAGCCTGACCCACAGCTCCTACGTCAACGAGCACCCCCAAGACACTCCCGCATCCAATGAGAGGCTGGAGTACTTGGGGGACGCCTTTTTGGACATGGTAGTTGCCCGCAAGCTGTACCTTGACCACCCCGAGATGACCGAGGGGGACCTCACGGAGGCGCGGGCCTCCCTCGTACGCGGCGAGACTTTGAGCGCGGCGGCAGTTGAGCTGGGTCTCGGCGAGCACCTGCTGCTGGGCCAAGGTGAAGAGCAGACGGGCGGCAGGGCCAAGCCCAACAATCTTGCGTGCGCACTGGAGGCACTTGTGGGGGCCGTCTACCTTGACCAGGGCCACGAGGCGGCGGA
This sequence comes from Chloroflexota bacterium, assembly GCA_026713825.1. Classification (NCBI taxonomy): domain Bacteria; kingdom Bacillati; phylum Chloroflexota; species Chloroflexota bacterium. Next base: position 55,750 of record JAPONS010000067.1, read on the forward strand.
GGTCTTTGTGCTGCGTGTCTTGCAGCCCTACATCGGAGCAGTTGGCGCCAATCAAGTAGCGCAGGACCCCAAGTCCCTGCTACAAGAGATGGCGCAAGCCAAAGGACTTGGCGTTCCGCGTTACCGGGCGCTCTCGGAATCGGGGCCGGGGCACGACCGCACCTTCACCGTTGAGGTTGTCGTAGCCGACGAGGCGCTCGCGCAGGGCAGCGGACGGCGTAAGGTGGAGGCGGAGCGCCAGGCCGCAAGAGCCGCACTGGCGCACATTGAGAGGGCCTTGGCCGGGGGCGCGAATGAACCGGAGACAGCGCCGTAGGAGGCCTCAGCGCGGCGATAGTCAGGGCAACGCGCGTCCGATATGGCCGTGGATAGCTCTCGCGGCTTTGGTCGCGGTGACAATCGCGCTTGCAAGGACCATACTCTAGCGACCGGGAGGGCGCGATGCGGTGGATATTCCTTCGGCCTGCAGCGGCCGTGGTCGGTTGGGGCATCGCCTTGCTCTCGCTGAAGTTGGCGATGCTGGGAGCGCTCCGCTTCTTCCTGGTCACCGGAGGGAGCCCGGCATACATACTTCGCCGCAAACGCTGGTATGAGACGAGTGTGCTTGGCCGGCCAATGGGGCTTCGCGGGGCGTTGCACTTCGGGCTTTGGGCGGCGGAACAGGGCCGAGCCCGACATTGGCCATAGTGGGGGAAGCCCGTCGCCCGTTTGAGCCGAGGAAGGACATAGGTTAGAATTGCTTGACAGCCCAGTATTGGTATGATACTTATTTGCAAAATGCATCTTGTGCCCAGGGGGAAGGGCAAGGTGTGCTTTCCACACAACGTCTATATCTCTCGGGAATCCCTGTACCGGTAGCGCAGTGTTGACATGACAAAGTACAATCTGCGCACTCTCAAAGCTGCTCCGATGCAGCGATACGAAGGAGAAACGAGGAGGACATGCAGCGATACATCATCATCAGGTTGATCCAATCGGTGTTTACGCTCATTGGCGTGAGCATCATCGTCTTCTCCCTCGCAAGGCTCTCCGGCAACCCGCTCGACGTGCTCCTGCCGGACGAGGCCGACGACGAGACGTTCATCCGCATCAGCGAGCTCTGGGGCCTCAACGACCCGTGGTACGTCCAATACTTCACCTTCGTCAAGAACGCCTCCCGCGGTGAGTTCGGCCCTTCCTTCAAGTGGCAGGGCCGCACGGCGATGGAGCTTGTGATTCTTCACCTGCCGGCAACGCTTCAACTAGCATCCATATCAATCGGTGTGTCGGTGCTGTTAGCCGTGCCCATTGGAGTTATGTCAGCCGTGAAGAAGGGAACCATGCTAGATACAATCGGGAAGCTCATTGCCCTTCTGGGGCAGTCGCTTCCCTCATTCTGGCTGGCCATCGTGCTCATCTGGATCTTCGCGGTCCAGCTGGGGTGGTTCCCGACATCCGGCAGGGGCGGCTTTTCCAACATGGTGCTGCCGGCCGTCGCGCTGGGGTGGTTCTCGGTGGCGTCATTCATGCGCCTGACCCGCTCCTCCATGCTGAACGTGCTGGACAGCGAGTACATCAAGCTCGCGCGCATCAAGGGCCTGCCGGAGTGGAAGGTAGTTTGGAAGCACGGCCTGAAGAACGCCGCCATCCCACCGCTGACCGTATTCGGCGCAATCGTCGTGGGCCAGATGACGGGCTCAGTGACTATCGAGACGGTGTTCGCGTGGCCGGGCGTCGGCTTGCTGGCGCTGCAGGCGGTGAACGCCCGCGACTACCAGGTCATTCAAGCCGTGACGATGTTCATCTCAGTGCTGTTCATCGGCATGAACCTGCTCATCGACATCCTTTACGCGTACATTGACCCACGTATCAGGTTCAACTAAGCGTACAGGCTCGCATCAACACAAGAAGTCGAAGGAATAGGGAGAACTGGAAATGGCGACTGAGGGAAACGTTCTACAATTGCCGCAGAGGCTGCCCTGGTACAGTGTGGCAAGGCTGAGGCATCTTACCAACCTGATTTTCAAGGAGTACCCTGTAGTCTGGTTGACCATCCTCTTCCTGGTGCTGATCTTCCCTGCGCTGACGGCAGACTTTACCGCTCCCCACGACCCGCTGAAGCAGCAGCTCAGCAAGCGGCTCACGCCTCCGGTGTGGGACCAAACCGGGGAGAAGCCGGGCAGCTGGTCCAACATTCTGGGAACTGACAAGCAGGGCCGGGACATCCTGAGCCGCATCATGCACGGCTCCCGCATCTCCCTGATGGTCTCGCTCTCCGCATTGGCAATTGGAGGCACCATCGGCACGACGTTGGGCCTTGTTTCCGGCTACTTCGGCCGGTGGGTTGACCACCTGATCATGCGTGTGGTCGATACATTCCTCGCCTTGCCTCTGATTTTGATGGCCCTAGTAATCGTGGCGGTCTTCGGACCAAGTTTCTACACGGCCATCGGAGTGATATCAGTGCTCCTATGGTCGCGGTACACGCGGCAGATTCGGGCTGAGGTCCTGTCCATCAAGGCGCTGGACTTCGTAGCCCGCGCCCGGGTGGCCGGTTGCTCCAACTTGCGGATCATCGTCAAGCACGTCTTCCCGAACGTGGTCAACACGCTGATCGTGCTTGCGACGCTGCAGGTGGGAACCGTGATTCTGCTGGAGGCCACGCTCAGCTTCCTTGGCGCCGGAATCCCGCGGCCGAACCCGGCTTGGGGCGTCATGGTGGCGGACGGCCGGGACCACATCGCGAGCGCTTGGTGGATCGCCGTTATGCCCGGACTGGCGATCATGTTCGTGGTGTTGTCCATGAACATGATGGGCGACTGGCTCCGCGACAAACTTGATCCGAAACTGCGGCAGGTGTAATGCGATGACCACAGAGTCGGAAAACTACCGAGAGCCCGAAAAGAACATCGGTGAAGTGGTCCTGGACGTTAGGGACCTGCGAACCTACCTCTACACGCGGTGGGGCATCACCAAGGCCGTTGACGGCCTGAGCTTTCAGGTGCGGGCGGGCGAGACGCTTGGCATTGTGGGCGAGTCCGGATGCGGCAAGAGCATGACGGCGCTGACTCTGCTGCGACTCGCACCCAAGCCGGCCGCCAGGATTGTGAGCGGCGAGATCCACTTGGATGGGGAGAATATCCTGGAGCGGCCGGAGTCGGAGATGCGGTTCGTTCGCGGCCAGAAGATCTCCATGATCCTGCAGGACCCGATGACCTCCCTGAACCCCGTGTTCACCATCGGCAACCAGATGGTGGAAGCACTGGGCATGTACTACCAGGAGGAGCAGCAGCGGGGGCTGCGGGAGCGAGCCGTCGACATTCTACGGCGGATGGGCGTGGCCGCGCCGGAACGGCGAGTACTGGACTTTCCCCACCAAATGAGCGGCGGCATGAAACAGCGCGTGGTAGGCGCCATGGCAATCGCCGGCACACCGCGCGTTCTTATTTGCGACGAGCCAACGACTGCGCTCGACGTGACGATTCAAGCGCAATACCTGCGGCTGCTGAAGCAGGTGCAGGCCGAGTCCGGTGTCTCCATCATCTTCATCACGCACGACATGGGCGTTGTGGCGAAGATGTGTGACCGTGCGCTGGTCATGTACGCCGGTCGCGTGGTGGAGCAGGGTGACATCCGCACGCTCTTCAAGAACCCGTCGCACCCGTACACCAAGGCCCTGATGGCCTCGGTGCCCTCCATGGAGGAAAAGCACGTTGACAAGCTCTACTCCATCGAGGGGCAGCCCCCCGCCCTCTTCGACCTCCCAGTGGGTTGCCGTTTCGCCAACCGATGTGAGTTCGCGACGGACAAGTGCGTCGAGGCATACCCGCCGTCCTTCGCCAACGAGCAGGGCCACTCTGCCGACTGCTGGCTGTTGGAGGGGCAGAGTGACTGGCGTCAAGTGGCGGAAGCCGCCGTATAACCTGATCTTTTGGAGGAATCATGGAACAGGACATCCTGCTCCAAGCTACAGACCTCACTAAATACTTCCCTGTCACCAAGGGCTTGGTGCTCCAGAAGATCATTGGGTGGGTGCAGGCTGTTGACCACATCAACTTCACCATCCGTCGCGGGGAGACACTGGCGCTGGTGGGAGAATCCGGCTGCGGCAAGACGACCACGGCCAAGCTCATCCTTCGTTTGGAACGGCCTACCACCGGCCAGGTCACCCTTGAGAACTCCGACGTTCATAACCTGGAGGGTGATGAGCTGAAACAGTATCACACCGACGTGTCGGCGGTTTTCCAGGACCCCTGGAGCTCGTTGAGCCCTCGAATGCGCGTGCGAGACATCATCTCGGAAGCGCTTGTGGTCAACCAGAAGGTAGCCAAGCAGGAAGCCTACGACCGCGTCGACTACCTGCTTGAATCAGTTGGACTCCGGGCACAGCAGGCGACCCTCTACCCCCACGAGTTCAGCGGCGGCCAGAGGCAGCGCCTAGCTGTCGCGTCGGCGCTGGTTGGCAACCCCAAGCTGATATGCCTGGACGAGCCGGTCTCCGCGCTTGATGTGTCAATTCAGGCGCAGATCATGAACCTGCTGAAGGACCTGCAGGAGACCTTCAACGTCGGCTACCTGCTCGTGGCCCACAACCTGGCCACCGTGCGCTACCTGGCGCACGAGGTTGCGGTAATGTACCTCGGGGAGATCGTGGAGCAGGCAGAGACAAACGAGCTGTACGACAACACACTCCACCCGTATACCAAGGCCCTCTTCTCGGCGGCACTGACTGCGAACCCGGACTCCCAGCGTGAGGAGATCGTCCTCCGCGGCGAGGTCCCGAGTCCCATCAACCCGCCGTCCGGCTGCCGGTTCCACGTCCGGTGCCCCTACGCGATGGATATCTGCTCGCAGGCGATTCCGGAGCGGAAGGAAATGGCCCCCGGACATTTTGTCAGCTGTCACCTGTACTAGAAACAGCTACGGCAATCGTCAAAGGCGCCCCGCTTTCGGCTGGGGCGCCTTTGCTTTTCCCAATGACAGATGCCGGGGCTGCAATGCGGTGGCCGGTGCAGTAGAATGGGGCAAGCAGCGCGGAGGTCGCACACACATGCAGCATGTGTTTCACGAGACCGTCAGGGCCCTTGAGGCAGGCGAGCCCTGCGTGATGGTCACAGTTATCCAGACGGAAGGCTCCACGCCCCAAAAGCCGGGAGCCAAGCTCCTGGTCCGTGCCGATGGCAGCGGTGTCGGCACGCTGGGCGGTGGTTGCGTGGAGGGCGACATCTGGTTCGCGGCGAAGATGCTTCTGCGCGGCGGTGGGCCCGCCGAGGTGCGGGACTACGAGCTCACAGAGGAGATCGCAGCTCGTGACGGTCTCATATGCGGCGGCACCATGCACTTTCTGCTGGACCCCATCCGGGAGCCCGTCGGCGTGCTGCCGCAACTGCAGCAGGTCGAGCGGGCCTACGACGGCGACACGGCCATCGGCATCGCGACGCTGGTTGGCGCACCGGAGGGTTCGCCTCACACCATCGGCACAAAGCTGTACCTGGAAGCGACCGGCGATACAAAGGGCACGCTCGGCGACGAGATCCTTAATGCGCAGGCCATTGACCGCATTGAGCAACTGCTGGCCTACGGCAAGTGCGAGCACTACACCACGGAAGAGGGATTCGATATCTTCATTGAGGCGTTCACGACACCGCCAACGCTGGTAGTGATGGGCGGCGGGCACATCTCCAAGGCCCTGACAACGCTTGCGGCTCCGCTTGGCTACCAGTATTACGTGGTGGACGACCGCCCGGAATTCGCCAACCCCGATCGATTTCCCGACGCTGTCGGCACCGTTGTTGCGGGCTATGACACCGGCCTGGACAATCTCCCCATCACTCCGAACACTGCCGTCGTCGTCGCGACGCGGGGCCACCGATACGACGACATGGCAGCGGAGGCAGCGGTGCGGTCGAAGGCCGGCTACGTAGGCATCCTCGGCAGCAAGCGCAAGAACCTGCTCATCTTCGAGGAACTCTTCCGCAAGGGCATTCCAGAAGAGCGCATCCGCGCCGTGCGGGCGCCGGTGGGACTCGACCTCGGCGGGCGTACGCCGGAGGAGATTGCGCTCAGTATTATGTCCGAAATCGTTGCGCTACGGCATGGCGCCAGCGGCGCGCCGCTGCAGATGGACAGCCGCCTCTTCGGCATAGCCCGTGACAAGGGCACGGCGGTCCCCGGCAGGAACTGATGGCGCCGGGCGTCACCGCGGTCCTCCTCGCCGCCGGCGAGTCCTCCCGTATGGGCCAACCCAAGCCCCTGCTGCCTTGGGGCGACTTGCCTCTTGTACGGTACCAGGTCAAGGCGTTGGCGGAAGCAGGCGCAGGCCCCATCGTGGTTGTGCTGGGGCCGACTACATTGGACGCAGAGGCCCACCTCGCAGGCATAAACGGTGTTCGGGCTGTGGTCAACCACCTCGCACCAGAAGGGAAGACCACCTCGGTGCGGCTGGGCGTCTCGCAGGTGGCGGAGGACGCCGAGGGCATTCTGCTGCTGGCAGTGGACCAGCCTCGCAGTTCAGACATCATGCGCCGGGTCATCGACGCACACCTAGCCGGAGACGCCCTTATTACACACCCGACGTACGAGGGCCGTGGCGGGCATCCCATCGTCTTCCACTCCTCGCTGGCGCCGGAGCTGCTTGCCGTCACAGAGGAGCGCCAGGGCATACGCGAGGTCGTCAGCCGGCACATGCACAGGCTACAGCGTGTCGAGCTCGGCGACCCTATGGTGCGCCTGGACCTGAATACGCTTGACGACTACCGCACCGCGCTGGCGCAGTACGGGCCGCGGCCGTAGAGCGCGCTGTTTTTTTGCCCCGCCCCCCTATGCTATGCTGAGGCCGACCTGCGCGAGTCTTCTTAACTCGAACAGCGTCGGACTCTTGGTCAATACGGAGTGTGTGAGTGACTGGCCGAATAGGCGTCATACTCGTGGGGGCGGGGGAAAGCCGCCGCATGGAAGGCATTGACAAGGTGTTTGCCACTCTGCGCGGCCGGCCAATCCTCGACCATTGCCTTGGGGTCATGGCGTCGGTGCCCGAGGTGGCGGCTGGCGTCATCGTCGTATCGGAACGTAATCTGGAGCAGGGGCAGTACGTGCTGATGCGACGCGGGTGGTCCGTCGGGTGGAGCATCTGCACCGGCGGCGAGCGGCGGCAGGACTCGGTGCAGCGGGGGTTGGAACGGCTGAAGGACGTGCAGTGGGTGGTCATTCACGACGTCGCGCGGCCGTGCGTCGACCGCTTGATGGTGTACCGGGGGCTGGAGGCCGTGGAGGCGACGGGCGCGGCTGTCGCGGCGGTGCCGGTTACGGACACGGTGAAGGTTGTGGAGGACGGCGAGCGCGTCGTCGAAACGCTTGACCGCTCCCGGCTGTGGGCGGTGCAGACGCCGCAGGTGTTCCGCCGCGACCTGTTGGAGGCGGCCTTCGCCCAGGTGCAGGATGACGTGACAGACGAGGCCACGATGCTGGAGCGGCTTGGGCATACCGTGAATGTCTTCCAGGGCGACTATGGCAACCTGAAGGTCACGACACCGCAGGACCTGGTCATCGCCGAGGCCGTTCTGGCGTCGCGGGCGACGGTGGAGGTGCTGCCATCCGCATAGGGAACGGCTACGACGTCCACCGACTGGTCGAGGGCCGTCCCCTGGTGCTCGGCGGCGTGACCATCCCGCATGACAAGGGCCTGCTGGGGCACAGTGACGGCGACGCGCTGCTGCATGCCGTCATCGACGCGCTGCTGGGCGCCGCGGGCCTCGGCGACATCGGCGGGCAGTTTCCCTCAAGCGATCCGGCGTACAAGGACGCCGATAGCCGGGAGCTTCTTCGGCGCGTGATCGCGCTCGTCGGCGGGAACGGGTGGAGGCTTGTGAACCTGGATGCTACAATCATAGCCGAGAAGCCGGTGATGAAGCCCCACCTGGCGCCCATGCAGCAGTGCATCGCGGAGTGCCTGTCGGCCCAACCGGACCAGATAAACGTCAAGGCCAAGACCAATGACGGCCTTGGAGCCATCGGCGGCGGCGAGGGCATCGCCGTCCACGCCGTAGCCCTCCTAGAGGAAACCCCATGAAGCTCTACGACTCCCTGACCGGTGAAAAGCGCGAGTTTGTGCCCCATGACGACACCGTGAAGATGTACGTCTGTGGCGTTACGCCTTATTCCTCTTCGCACGTGGGGCATGCCATGTGTTCCGTGTACTTCGACACGCTGCGCCGCTACCTGGAGTACTCCGGGTACGAGGTCAAGCACGTCCAGAACTTCACGGACATTGACGACAAGATCATTGACGCCGCAGCCGGGAAGGGGACGTCGCCAGTGATGCTTGTGGAGGAGCTGGTTGAGGAATACCTCATGGACATGGCCACCCTCAACATCCAGCCCGCCCACCTGTACCCGCGGGTGACCGATGAGGTCCCGCAGATCATCGAGATGATCGAGGGGCTCATCGAGAAGGGGTTTGCGTACGAGTCCGAGGGTGACGTGTATTACCGCGTCACAAGCTTTCCCAGCTACGGCAAGCTCAGCCACCGGACGCTGGAAGGCATGATGGCGGGAGCACGCATTGAGCCCAACGTCCAGAAGGACCATGCCATGGACTTCACACTGTGGAAGAAGTCCAAGGTTGGAGAGCCATCGTGGGGGAGCCCGTGGGGCGAGGGCCGGCCCGGCTGGCACATCGAGTGCAGCGCGATGGCCGTGCACTACCTGGGCCCGCACCTGGACATCCCCGGCGGCGGGCAGGGCCCCGTGCTCCCGCACGAC
>JAPONS010000068.1 GCA_026713825.1 Chloroflexota bacterium
ACGGCATGCCTTTGGGGAAGCCCCCTTGCCCACACCTCTGGATTCCTGCCTTCGCAGGAATGACGCGGAGGTGCGGGCGACCACGAGGGTCGGCCCTACGGTGTCCCCTTGGTGCGGAGTATGTTATGTGCAGGGCTTTTCTGGATACCGGCATGCGCCGGTATGAGGGTGGGGGCGGTTTGCGTTCCCGCTGGCGAGGGAGGGGTGATTCGCGAATCGCGACTAGGGACGCCCATTCCCGCCTCTGGATTCCTGCCTTCGCTGGTAAGACGAACAGGTTATGGGGTGCGATCTCCGAAGGCTACTACTATGCGTTGGTCGTCCTCGAAGACTATGTCACGGTAGTTGTCCTCGTAGCGGACGCCGTTGAGGGAGACGTTCTCGACGGTGGCGTTGGGGCGGGGGGATGGGTTGTCAGGCCAGACGTCAAAGAAGTGGCCGACGGTGTATTTCTTGTCGCCGACGATGTAGACGTAGGAGGAGTTGTCTATGGTGTGGACGGGGCGGATGCAGTCTTCAGTGACGCCTATGTCCTCCGGGAGGAACTCCGGGGTGCCGTTCCAGACGGTGACGAGGGTTACGCGGATGCCGGCCGCGCGGCCGGTCTCGTCGACGCAGGCGGTGGCGGCGTCCTCGGCGAGGTCTGTGCCGCAGACTGCGGTGGCTAACGACAGGGTGAGGGCTGCCGCGAGGGCGAGGGCCGGGCGCAGGAGTTTTGTGGGGTTCATGTGCCTTTTCCTAGTGAATCAGTATTGATCGGCGCTAACGGGTGCGCTCCTTACATCATGGAGTTTTTGGGCTGGGGAGACACTCCCCCATCCTAACCTTCCCCCCTGGGGGGAAGGGACTGAGTTGTTGTTACCGCCGGTGGGCGGCCAGGTGTGCTGCTAGCTCCTCTGCGGCGATGGAGGGGAGTGCGCCGAGGCGCTCGTGGAGCCACTCCAGCGCCTTGCGGGTGTCGCTGGCGACGCGGGCAGGGTCGGAGCGGTAGACGCGCAGCTTGAAGAGCCAGTAGGTGAAGGCCTTCAGCTCCGTGCCGGGATGGTCGTCGGAGCGGCTCAGGGGCCACTCGGCGCGGAACTCCGCGAGGAGCTCACCGCGGGGCCGGCCGTAGACCTTGTTGAAGACGGCGTCCGTTACGCCGCGGCGCGCCCGGACGCCCAGGCTCATCCGCTCCTTGCGGACCTCCTGTTGCACGGCGAGCTGGAGGGTCTGCTCCACGGTGACGCCGTACCAGTAGTTCAGGTAGGCGCGGTACTTGGTGACGCCCAGCAGCCGCCGCAACTCCACCACGGGTATGTCAAAGATGAAGTGGCCGGTGTGCAGCTTGTTGCGGCGTTCGTCTTCAGGTATGAGCTCCACCACCTCCGCGCCGAGGCGGCGGGCGAGCAGGAGCCAGTCGAACGCCTCGCCGAGGAGGAGGTAGCGGCGGTGGACGCCGCCGATGGTCTCCTCCGGCAGCGTCCACTGCTCCATGGCTTGCAGCAGGGCCTCCTGCCAAGGACGACCGTCCTGGACGGCCTGCCGCAGGCGGAGGGTGGTCTGCGCGACTTGCGGGTCCTCGACAGCAGCTCCATCCACGGTCGCTGTGCGGCCCTTTGTACGCGCGCCGGTCATCGCAGCACCGCCAGGGGTGCAGACTCAGTTAGACCGGCGAGGAGCTCGCGGACGGCCTCGACGGAGCGGGGGCCGCTAGCGGGGAGCCATGCGCCTGCGCCGGCGTCGAGGGCGGCGAGCAGGGCACCGGCGGAGGGCGCGCCGGTCTCATCGAGCAGGCGCCGGACGGACGCGCCGCCGATGCCGGGGACGTGGAGGAGGGCGAGGGCGAGGGGGGAGACGTTGGCGGACTCGCGGTCGTAGGTGCGGACACGGCCGGTGTCGAGGAACTCGCGCACCTTGCGGTCGATGGCTACCCCGACGCCGGGGATTTTCCGGAGGTCTGCGCCGGAGGCCACCATCGCGGTCAGGGCCTCGGGGAGATCTCGGATGGCCTGAGCACCCTTGCGGTAGGCGCGGGCCTTGAAGCCACCACCCTCCTGCATCTCATAGAGGCCCGTCAGGCGGTCGAACAGCCGGGCGATGGACTCGTTGGCATGTGCAGAAGACTCGGACATCACGCCGCTCCGTGGCACCGCTTGTACTTTACCCCGCTGCCGCAGGGGCAGGGGTCGTTGCGGCCGACCTTTCGGCCTGCGCCCGCGCCGACGGGCTCGGGCGCCTGGCGGCCGGCCGCGGCAGCCATCGGGCTGCGATTCATGGAGGCTGCGCGGTTGGACGGGGCCGGGCGGCCCTCCAGCAGGGTGGCGTGGAATACGGTGTGGACGATGTCGTGCTGGATGGTGGCCATCATGTCCTGGAACTTCTGGTGGCCCTCTGTCCGGTACATCACGAGGGGGTCGCGCTGGCCGTAGGCGTGGAGGCCGACACCCTGCCGCAGATTCTCCATCGACGTGAGGTGGATGACCCAGTGAGAGTCGATGGTGCGGAGGGTCACGAGGCGCTCGATGATGCGCATGTGCTCTTCGCCGACCGCCTGCTCGCGCTGCTCGTAGAGCTGCATGGCGTAGTCGTGGATGGCGTCGCCGATCTCGTCGCCGGAAAGCTGCTCCAATGACAGGGCCTCCAGGTGGGGCGGGATGGGGAAGATGGTGCGGAGCTCCTCCACCATGTCATCAAGCGCCCACTCATCGGGGTCATTGCCCTCGACATAGTTGTCGACGATGCGGTCGAGCTCCTGTTCCAGCATGCCCTGGATGTTGCCCTTAAGGTCTGCATCCTCCAGCACCTTGACCCGCTCCTCATAGATGACCTTGCGGTGGGTGTTGATGACGTCGTCGTACTCGACGAGGCGCTTGCGGATCTCGAAGTGGGAGGCCTCGACCTTGGTCTGGGCGTTGCCGAGGGCGTTGCTGACCATCTTGTTTTCCATGGGCATGTCATCCGTCATGCCGGCCATGCCCATAATGCTCTGAATGCGGTCGCCGCCGAAGCGCCGGACGAGGTCGTCCTCAAGGGACACGAAGAAGCGGGTGCTGCCCGGGTCGCCCTGGCGGCCGGAGCGGCCCCGGAGCTGGTTGTCGATGCGGCGGGCGTCGTTCTTCTCAGTGCCGATAACGTAGAGGCCACCGAGTTCGACGACGCGCCGGTGCTCCTGGTCCCACTGGTGCTGGACGGTGGCGCGGGCTTTCTCGACAACCTCCGGGGGCGCGCCGTCCAAGGACGTGTAGCCCGCCCTGCGGAGCTCGTCGAGGGCGAGGATGTCCGGGTTGCCGCCGAGGACGATGTCGGTGCCGCGGCCGGCCATGTTGGTCGACACGGTGACGGCGCCGACGCGGCCGGCCTGGGCGACGATCTGCGCCTCGTGCTCGTGGTTCCTGGCGTTCAGCACCTGGTGCGGGATGCCGCTGCGACGCAGCATGGCGTCGAGGGCCTCTGAGCTCTCAACGGAGGCCGTGCCGACGAGGATGGGGCGGCCCTCCTGGTGGATCTCCTTGATATTCTCCACGATGGCCTTCCACTTGCCCTCATGCGACCGGTAAATGAGGTCCGTGTTGTCCTCCCGCACGCGTTCCTTGTTGGGCGGGATGACCACGACATCGAGGCGGTAGATGCGCATGAGCTCCTCGGACTCGGTCATGGCGGTGCCCGTCATGCCGGCGAGCTTCTCATACATACGGAAGTAGTTCTGCAGCGTGATGGTGGCGTAGGTAATGCTCTCCTGCTGCACCCGCAGGTCCTCCTTGGCCTCCAGCGCCTGGTGCAGACCGTCCGAGTACCGGCGCCCATACATCTTGCGGCCGGTGAACTCGTCTACGATGACGATCTCGCCGTTCTCTACGAGGTATTCCTTGTCCTTCTGAAAGAGCACCATGGCCTTCACGGCGTTCTCAACGTAGTGGGTCATGTAGTAATTGGCGGGGTCGTACAGGTTGCCGATGTTGAGGGAGCGTTCCACCTTCGCGATGCCGTCTTCCGTCAGCGAGACGGTGCGGTGCTTTTCATCGATAGTGAAGTCATCCTCCCGCTCCAGCCGGGGAGCGATGCGGGCCATGGTGGCGTAGGTCTTCGTGGCCTCCTGCGCCGGGCCGCTGATGATGAGGGGCGTGCGGGCCTCGTCGATGAGGATGTTGTCAACCTCGTCGACGATGGCGTAGTGGTGGCCGCGCTGCACCTGTTGGGACTTGTCGACGGCCATGTTGTCGCGGAGGTAATCGAAGCCGAACTCGTGGTTGGTGCCATACGTTATGTCAGCATCGTAGGCCTCACGGCGGGAAATCAGGCGCAGCGCGTTGAGCCCAGGGTTGTCCGAGTGCACGCCGGGGTCGAGGACGTAGGCGAGCTCGTGCTGCAGGCAGGCGACGCTCATGCCGAGGCCGTGGTAGACGGGCCCCATCCACTGGGTGTCGCGCTTGGCGAGGTAGTCGTTGACGGTGATGACGTGGACACCGTTGCCGGTGAGGGCGTTGAGGTAGGCGGCGAGGGTGGCGACGAGGGTCTTGCCCTCGCCGGTGCCCATCTCGGCGATCTTGCCCTCATGGAGGACCATGCCGCCGATGAGCTGAACGTCGAAATGGCGCATGCCGGTCGAGCGGCGGGCCGACTCGCGGACGGCGGCAAAGACCTCCGGCAGGAGGTCTTCGAGGTCCTCGCCCGCGTCCAGTCTCGCGCGGAAGCGGGCGGTGCTGCCAGCGAGTTCCTCGCCGGTGGCCGCCTGTACGCGGGATTCAAGGGCGTTTATGTCCTCTACCACCGGCCAGCGCTTCTTGACGGGCGCTTCCGGGTCACCCTTGAATATCTTTCCGAGCATTCCAACCATGCAACAGTCCCCTTATGCCAACTTGTTCCGCCTGAGTCCGTACAAGTCCAGTATAACGCGGCTCCGGCGGCTAGTCAGAGAAGAGCTCACCAACAGAGCGGCCCTCGTGGATGCGGCAGATTGCCTCACCCAGCAGGCTCGCCACGGACAACACCTTGATCTTGGGAACGTTGGTGGAACAGGCGGTCGGCAGCGTGTCCGTCACCACCATTTCCCTGATGCCCATGCCGTTTATCCTGTCGACGGCCGGCGACGTGAACACCCCGTGGGTGGAGCAGGAGTAGACCTCCCTGGCGCCGGCGTCCAAGGCGGCATTGACCGCGAGTTGCAGCGAGCCGCCCGTGCCCGTCTCATCGTCAAAGGTGATGGCCGTCCTGCCCCTCACATCTCCTATAACGTTCATGACCTCAGTATGGTCATGGTTGTCCAGCCGACGCTTCTCGATGATGGCCAGCGGCGCACCCAGCTTCGTCGCCATGTCGCGCGCCCGCTTGCTGATGCCGATGTCGACCGCGACCACCACCGGGTCCTCCAGATCCTTGCGACGGAAGTAGTCGGTGAGGAGCGGCAGGGCCGTCAGCTCGTCCACGGGGATGTTGAAGAAGCCCTGGATCTGGCCCGCGTGCATGTCCACCGTCACCACCCGGTTCGCGCCGGCGACGGTGAGCAGGTCGGCCAGCAACCGCGCGGTGATGGGCACGCGGGGCTGGTCCTTCTTGTCGGTGCGGCCGTAGGCGTAGTAGGGGATGACGGCCGTGATACGGCCCGCAGATGCTCGCTTGGCCGCGTCGATCATGATGAGGAGCTCCATGATCGTGTCGTTTACGGGGTAGGAAAACGGTTGGATGATGAAGACGTCCTGCTGCCTGATGTTCTCCTCGTACTGCACAAACGTGTTGTCATTGGAGAACTTGGTGACGCGGGCCCTGCCCAGCGGCATTTCCACATATTCGCAGACGTCTTCGGCCAAGGACGTGTGCGAGTTGCCGCTGAAGATCTTCATCTCCTCCAAATACGGCATGCCATCTCCTCCAATCTATTCGGGAAGCTAGCGCGCCGCGGCAGCCCGTACCGCGGCCAATGTCACAGCCACGCCAATTATAGCATGGGCCTATGCTCGATAAACCCCAAAATCGGCACCGTCAGGCGCCCTCGACGGTAAGGACGCGGCGCGGAGGGGACAGGTTCCCATCGCAAGGCCGTATCTGATACAATGCCTTGGCTTTTCTGCACTAACCCCCCATTCTAGGAGCCTTGGAGGAGGAATGCCTGCCTACGCGGTAATTGGTGGCCAGTGGGGCGACGAGGGCAAGGGGAAGGTCATCGACTACCTTTGCGACAACGTCACCATGGTGGCCCGCTACTCCGGCGGAAACAACGCCGGCCATACGGTCCTGAACGCGGCGGGTGAGTTCAAGTTCCACCTCATGCCCTCAGGAGTCATCTGGCCACAGGTCACCCCGGTCATCGGCAACGGGGTGGTTGTCGACCCCGACGTGCTCATCGAGGAGATCAACGACCTGCGCGCCAGGGGCATCGACGTCAGCAAGCTGCAGGTCAGCGACCGGGCGCACGTCATCATGCCCTACCACGTGCGGCTGGACCAACTGGAAGAGATTGGGCGGGGGCAGGACGCACTCGGCACGACCGGGCGGGGCGTCGGGCCCGCCTACGTCGACCGAGTGGCCCGCTCAGGCATTCGCTTCGGCGACATGCTGGACGCCGAGGGGCTGCGCGACCGGCTGACCACGGCGGCGGCACGGGCAAACCAGGCGATCACCAAGGTCCACGAGGCAGAGGCTTTCGACATCGAGGACCTGTTCCAGCAGTGCCTGCGGTGGCGGGACGAGCTGTTGCCATTCATCGCCCCCGTCGAGGAGCGTGTGCGCGAGGCGCTGGGCCGCGGCGAGAACGTGCTACTGGAGGGGGCGCAGGGGACGCTGCTGGACCTGGACCACGGCACGTACCCGTACGTGACCTCTTCGCATTCGAGCATTGGGGGCGCGTGCGCAGGACTGGGCATCGGGCCGCGGTCGGTGGCGGGCGTCTTCGGCGTATTCAAGGCGTACACGTCGCGCGTCGGCGCGGGGCCGATGCCGACGGAGCTCAACGACGACATGGGCGAGCTGATCCGGGAGCGCGGCGCGGAGTTCGGCACGACGACGGGACGGCCGCGGCGCTGCGGCTGGTTCGACGGCGTCGCCTCCCGCTACGGCGTCATTGTCAACGACCTCACGTCGGGCATCCTCACGCGGTTGGACGTGCTGGACGGGTTCAATCCCGTCAGGGTCTGCGTCGGCTACGAGCTAGACGGCAAGCCGCTGGAGGGGTTCCCGGCCCAGACGCGGGCGTTGGAGCAGTGCAAGCCGGTCTACCGCGACTTCACGGGGTGGGACAAGCCAACGGCGGGGCTGACCGAGTGGGACGACCTGCCTGCGGAGGCGCAGGCGTACGTGCGGGGCATCGAGGAGATCATCGGGTGCTCCATCGACCTGGTGTCGACGGGGCCGCACCGCCACGAGACGATCTGCCGCAAGCCGCTGATCCCGTAGGGGCATCACCCACCCCCGTATCGGGTACGGGGCAGACTCCAACCTTCCTTGTCCAAGGGGAAAGGGGCTCCCTCCTCCCTGGATACCGGCATTCGCCGGTATGAGGGTCGCAAGGTTTGCGGGAGCGCCCCACACATCCCCGCCCCTCTGGGTTCCGCAGGAACGACGAGTGAGGGGGGTATAGCAGACGGGGTGGTTGCTGCGGGGCAATCCGTTCATGAAACCCTTCGACAAGCTCAGGGCGCACGTATCGGGAGAGGCGTCAGGGCGAACGAACCCTCACCTCATCCCAAAGGGGAAAGAGCACGCCGTACCTATTCCACGCGGGCGCCGTCCACGAAGCAGGCAAGGCGGTGTTCGGCCACGATTCGCACGTCCACTGTCGTTCCCACGTCGTACTGCCGGGTATGGTGCAGCATGACGCGCACTGAGCGTCCGTTGTCAAGCGCTACGTCGTACAAATACGTGGGGCCCAAGAACTGCCGTTCCATGATGATGCCCTGGCCCGATTCCGAGGGGGTAAGGGTCAAGTCGTCCGGGCGGAGCAGCACCTGGGCGCTGTCGGGCAGGGAATCGCTCGGCCACGGCAGGGGTCCGGCGACAGTCATCAGCCGGCCCTCTTCATTGCTGACAGTCAGAAAGTCCCCAATGCCAATGAACTCCGCGACAAAGCGCGTCGCCGGAGCGTGGTAGATCTCCTCCGGCGTCGCCACCTGCTGGAGCATGCCAAGGTTGAGCACAGCGACACGATCGCCCATGAAGAGCGCCTCGTCCTGGTCGTGGGTGACGAAGAGGGCCGTGGTGCCGGTGAACTTCAGGATGTCGCGAACCTCGCTGCGCACCTGTTTGCGGAGCGCCTCGTCCAGGTTGGAGAACGGCTCGTCCAAGAGCAGCACGGCCGGCTGCGGACACAGGGCACGAGCCAGCGCAACCCGCTGCTGCTGCCCACCCGAGAGCTCATGAGGCATCCGGTCTTCCAAACCGGTCAAGCCCACCAGCCCCAGCACTTCCGCAACGCGCCTGGTGCGTTTGGACCTGTCGTTTACCCCGAACCCCACGTTCGCCGCAACTGTGAGATGCGGAAAGAGGGCGTATTCCTGGAAGACCATCCCGATGCGACGGCGGTCCGCGGTGACGAATCGTCCCGGGCCGGCCACCCGTTGGCCGGCGATGTCGACCGTCCCGGTGTCCGGGGTCTCAAACCCGGCGATGATGCGCATCGCCGTCGTCTTGCCGCTGCCGCTCGGGCCGAGGAGAGCGACGATGCTCCCGGCCTCCGCCTCGAGGTCAAGGCTGTGCAGCGCAGGCGATTCGGCGCCGGGAAAGCGCTTCGACACGCCCTGGCACAGAACGGCGGGAACGTTCACCGTCCCCTCCTTGGCTCTCGGAGAATAAGAAATGCCGTTGGCACCGCGGAGACGGCCACCAACAGCAGGGCCGGCACCGCCGCCTGCGCGAAGAACGCCTCCTCAGCGGCGGCCCAGATCGACGTGGCCAGTGTGCCATAGCCAATGGGGCTCAGCAACAGCGTGGCCGGCAGCTCCTTCATTGCCGTCAGGAACACCAGTGCGCCGCCCGCCAGCATGCCGGGGAGCATCAGGGGCAGGGAAATGTGCCAGATGATGCCGAGCGGACTCTTGCCGAGGCCGTATGCCGCCTCGCCGAGCCGCGGGCTCACCTGCAGATATGTCGCGCGCACCGCGCCCAAGGACTGGGGGAAGAAGAGGACGACGTAGGCGAACACCAGCAGGAAGAGAGTCTGGTAGAGGGGCGTCGCAAACCGAGCGCCAAAGAAGATCAGGGCAAGCGCGACGGCGATGCCCGGCAATGCGAAGCCCGTGTACGAGAGGCGCTCCACAACCCAGCTAAGCCGGCCGGGAAAGCGCAGCGTAAACATGACGACGGGCACGGCAGCGACCACGGCGACGATTGCGGCCAGGCCGGAGGCGTACACGGAGTTGAGCGCGTTGCCCCACAGCAGCCTCACGGGCTCGCCCGCCGCGATACCCCGGATGGCCCAGAATGCCAGCAGCGACAGCGGCGCAGCCAGCGATAGGGCCGTCACGATTGCCGCGAAGCCAAAGGCGGGCCACTTAAGCCGCCCCAGCTCCACGAGCGACGTGGGCCGCGCCGCGCCCGTGGCGGCCCGGTAGTAGCGCGAGCGACCCCGCGCCTGCGCCTCGAGGACCACCAAGCCGAGCGCCACGGCGATCATCACCAGGGAGAGCGCGGCGGCCAAAGCTCGATTGAAGGCGGTCTCGTATTGCAGAAAGATGGCCCACGTGAAGGTTTCGTACCGCAGCAGCGACACCGCGCCAAAGTCGCTCAGGGTGTAGAGCGCGACCAGCAGGGACCCCGCCGCAATGGAGGGCCGGAGGAGGGGCAGGGTCACGCGCCAGAGGGTGCGCCACCGGCCATTGCCGAGCGCACGCGACATCTCTTCCAGCGCGGGGTCCTGACCCCAGAGAGACGCTCGCACGCTGAGCAAGGTGTAGGGAAAGCTCAGCAGCGTCAGCGCCAGCGCCGCGCCTACCAAACCCGAGATATCCGGCAGCCGATCGATGTCGACAAATCGCTCCAGCAACCCATGCAGCATGCCTCGCGGGCCCAGGGCCACTACCAACAAGAACGCGCCCACGTAGCTGGGTATCACCAGGGGGAGCACGGTCACGACGGACCAGAATCGCCGGAGGGGCAGGTCCGTGCGCACGGTGAGCCACGCGAGCGGGACGGCGATGAGCGCCGACGCCACCGTGACCACCGCGACGAGCACCGCGGACCGGTACAGGATCTCCAGGGTACGCTGCCGCAGCAGCAGGTCCACCACCTCACCGCCGCCGTCCAGCGAACGCTCGACAAGGTACACAAGGGGCAGCACCATCGCCAACGACACGAGGAGGGCCGGCGCCCAGAACACGAATGGTGGACGGCGCTGCCGATTTGGCGCGCCGCCCATCCCAATGAGGCGCGTCAACGCATTTCCGCTCTGTGGCTCGACCGCTTGCATGTCACCTCGCCGGTCTCAGCGTACATCATTTGCCAAGGGACAACCCAACCCGTTCGCAGGGGGCCTTGTGCGCCACCATGCGAACAGGTTGGATGCCCGCTCTTTGCGATGGGCCTGGACGCCGCCAGATCGGGGCTCGCTTTGGTTACGGTGTGATGCCCACTTCCCGCAGCAGCGCCTGCGTACCCTCCAGGTCGGCCATCTCCTTTGGCGTGACCAACGGGTTGTTGATCTCCTCGATGGGCGTGAGCCCGCGCTGGGTCTTGACACCCTCGACCAAGGGGTACTCATACGTCTGGCTGGCGAAGTACTGCT
This sequence comes from Chloroflexota bacterium, assembly GCA_026713825.1. Taxonomy (NCBI): domain Bacteria; kingdom Bacillati; phylum Chloroflexota; species Chloroflexota bacterium. The sequence continues at coordinate 10,691 of JAPONS010000068.1, forward strand.
GGGCAGCCAACGACAGCATGAACTCGATGAACCGCTGGGCGTTCTCCTTGTTTTCGGACGTCGAGAGGATGCCCACGCCGGCGACCATCACCAGCGCACCGGGGCCGCCGCCGCGAGGGTGGTAGTTGCGAGCCATGAACGAGTCACCCTCCTCCGTGAGGAAGCGATGCAGGTAGTAGTGGTTCACGAGGCCGACGTCTATCTCGCCGGCAGCGGCAGCGGCCACCTGCGGGGTGTTCTTGGGGTACACGGTGGCCTCGTTGGCCTGCACGCCCTCGAGCCACTCGCGGGTGGCGTCCTCGCCCCAGCGGCTACGCATGGCGGTGACCATGGCCTGGAAGGAGCCGTTGGTGGGCGCCCAGCCGATGCGCCCCCTCCACTTCGGGTCGGTGAGGCCGCGGATGTCGTCGGGCAGGTCCGACTCGGTGAGCGTCTCGGTGTTGTAGACCAGCGTGCGGGCGCGGCCTGAGGTGCCGACCCAGCGGCCATCGGGTGAGCGCGCCCACTCTGGCGCGAGGTCGAGGACCGACTGGGGCAACGGGTCAAGGCGGTCTTCGACGGCACCAAGCCCGCCGGGGTCCTGGGCGAAGAATACGTCGGCGGGGCTGTTGTCGCCCTCCTCCAACAGCGTCGCGGCGATTGCGGCGGTGCCAGCGTACCGGACATTCACGTCGATGCCCGTAGCGTCCGCGAACTGCTCGATGATGGGGGCGACCAGGGACTCACTGCGGCCGGAGTAGACGGTGAGCGAGCCGGGGCCGGAGTCCTCGCCCTCGCACGCAAGGGCCGCTGCGCCGACCAGCGCGGCCACGCACAAGAGGGCGAGCCAGGGAGCTATTGCACGGTGATTCCCGGCATGACGCCATACCACTAGCAACCTCCACGTTTGCATGGACTAACCTCCAGAAGATGTAAGGTGTCCCTTATGCTCCAAGGCTGCAAGGGACATTCAAAAGCAAGCGATTCTTGGTATAGCACACACTCTATAACGTGTCAACACATATTTCTTATTAATACATACTAATCAAGGCGCATGTCCGCAGAAACACCCAGTTTCGCATCAATGAGTTTCAGCCATAGGTAGCGCGAATACCCCGCGCCGACGCCTCCGTGTCGCATTCTTGGGTCAAACGTGCGCGGGAGATCATTGACGCGGCGCGACGCTCGGGTGCTACCATCTCGTCAACCCATTCAGAAGCGCCCTGGAGGCCGTATGGACACGCTTGAAGCCCTGGTTCAGGCCGTGGAGACGTGCACCGACTGCACGCTGTGCGAGCAGCGCACGCGGAGCGTGCCGGGGGAGGGGCCGGAGCGACCGGACATCATGCTCATCGGCGAGGGGCCGGGGTACCACGAGGACCAGCAGGGGCGGCCCTTCGTGGGGCCCGCCGGCAAGCTGCTGGAGGACCTGCTCGCCGGCATCGGGCTGACGCGGCGCGACGTGTACATCGCGAATGTCGTGAAGTGCCGGCCGCCGAACAACCGCGACCCGCTGCCGGACGAGATCCAGGCGTGCCGCAAGTACCTTGACCAGCAAATCCGGCTGCTGGACCCGCCGGTCATCGTCACGTTGGGGCGATTCTCAATGGCCCGCTTCATGCCGGGGGCGACAATCTCGCGCGTTCACGGCAAGCCGGTGCAGTGGGGGAAGCGCACGATCTTCCCGATGTACCACCCAGCGGCCGCGCTGCACCAGGGCAGCCTTCGGCGCTACCTGGAGGAGGACATTCGGAAGCTGCCCGCGCTTGTCGAAGAGGCGCGCCGCGCCGCGGTGACCGCCGTGGAGGAGGAGCCGCCGCCGGAGCCCGAGCAACTCAAGATGCTGTAGGCGCCAGAGGGGCGAGCAACCACGAGGGTTGCCCGCTACGGAGCGACTGCCCCGCACCCGACCACCCCTGGATACCGGCCTGCGCCGGTATGACGGTGGGGACGGCAGGAGGCGGGCAACCACGAGGGTTGCCCCTTCGAGCGTCCGGCCCTGCACCCGGCCGCCCCTGGATACCGGCCTGCGCCGGTATGACGGTGGGGACGGCACGGAGGCGGGCAACCACGAGGGTTGCCCCTTCGAGCGTCCGGCCCCGCACCCCGCCGCCCCTGGATCCCGGCCCTCGCCACGCTGA
>JAPONS010000069.1 GCA_026713825.1 Chloroflexota bacterium
CACGGTCACCAGCACCACCGCCACCGACACCGCCTGCGCCTCGCTCATGCCGAAGAGCCAGGACTCGTAGTCGTGGAACATGAGGACAAAGATGCGCCCAAAGGCGTACAGCAGCAGCGACGCGGCGAACACCATGCCGTCCGGGCGCAGGATCTTCGGCAACACCCAGATCGCCAGCGCCACCACCGCCAGGTCCAGCATCATCTCGTACACCACCGCCGGGTGGGTCGGCCCCAGCCCGAAGGACAAGCTGCCGGGGTGCGTCCACTCGATGCCCCACGGCAGCGACGTCGGCTTCGCCAGGTGCTCGCCGTTGATGATGTCGCCGATGCGGCCGATGGCCATGGCGAGCAGCAGCCACGGCGCGGTGATGTCGGCCAGCCTGCCCCGCACGATGCCCGCGCGGGACGCGTAGATCCAGCCCGCGGCGAAGCCGCCCAGCACACCGCCCCACACCGCAATCCCGCCGGTCCAGATGGCGAAGATGTCCAGCGGGTTCGCGGTGTAATAGTCCAGCTTGTCGACGATGTGGAGCAGCCGGGCGCCAATGACGCCGCCGATGATCCCCCATACCGCCACGGAGTAGACGTCGTCCACGGAGATCCCGTGCCGGGGCGCGGTCCTGGCGACCATCAGCACCGCAACGGCCACGGCAATGACGCTGAACAGCCCGTGCCAGCTGAGGATGATCCCGCCGGCTTCAAAGATATTGGGGTCCAGCCCAACCTCTATCATGCTTCTCCTGCCGGCCTAGACCCGGAGGCCCATCTTGAGGGCAACGTCGAAGGACGAGACGATGTGGCGGTTCAGCCCCAGCGCCGGCCCGTCCAGCCCCAGCGCCGCGCCGATGAGCTGCGGCAGGTGCAGGATAGGCACGTTAATCTGCCGTCCCACCTGCCTGGCCGCCTTGGACTGGAAGCCGTCCAAGTTCAGGTGGCACAGCGGGCACGGCGTCACCATCGCGTCGGCGCCCAGGTCCTGCGCCTCGCCCGTGTGCTTGGCGACCATCGCCAGCGAGTTCCGCTCGTTGATCGTGAGGATGGGGAAGCCGCAACACCGCGTCTTGCCGTCGTTGTCCACGGCCGTCGCCCCGAGCGCCTCGATGACGAGCTCCAGCGCAATCTTGCGCTGCGGGTATGCGTCGTACTCCAGCGCCGCCGAGGGCCGCACGATATAGCAGCCGTAGAAGGGCGCCAGGAACACGCCGTCCAGCGACTTCACGGCCAGCGATTTGATGTGGTCGAGGCCGATGTCCTCCACCATGATCCACAGCATGTGCTTGACCTGGATGCCGCCCGTGTACTCCAGGTCCTCCTCGGCCAGCAGCTCGTTGATCTGCGCCCGGTACTCCTCGTCCTCCAGCCGCACCCTGGCCTGCGCCATGACGCCCTGACAGGTGCTGCAGATGGTCATGATGGACAGCCCCATCCGCTGCGCCAGCGCGAAGTTGCGCGCGTTCAGCGTATCGCCCAGCAGCGGGTTGCTCTCCTGCAGCGCCCCCGCGCCCGTGCAGGACCAGCCCTCGATCTCCTCCAGCTCGATGCCGATCCGCCCCGCGACGGCAATCGTCGACTGGTACAGCTCTGGGGCGCCCCCTCTTGAGACGCATCCGGGAAAGAACGCGTATCGCACCGTAACCTCCTTGGAGTTGTGGAGCGCGCCTAACGGGCCGCTCCATCCTTGTTCATCTTGATACGGGCCGCCAAACGGCGTATCTGGTTGACGCCGGGAACGGTGGGCGCGAAGGGCGAGGGCATCTTGCGGTGGAACATCGCGTTCAGGCCCACCGGCAGCATCCCAAGCATCTTGGGGAGGTTGAACATCCCCAACGTCTTCACCACCAGCATCGTCTCTTCCAGCCGGCCCTTGTGGGAGACGATCTCCTCGAAGGCCTCCGCGTGCCGGTAGCCGTACGCGGCGCCGTCATAGCCGCCCGGCGGCGTCCCGGACTCGATGGCCTTCTCCCGCAGCGCCATGATGCGGTCCATCGGCGCGACGCCCTTGGGGCACGCCGCCACGCATTCGCCGCACCGGGTGCAGTCCCAGATGCCGCCGTACCCGTTGTACAGCCCCAGCCGCTTGCTGTCCTCCTCGTCGCGCGTGTCCGCCACGAAGCGGTACGCCTTGGCGAGCGCCGCCGGGCCGAGGAAGTTCGGGTCCACCTCCAGCACCGTGCAGTCCGACACGCACGCACCGCACATGATGCAACCCATCACGTCGACCAGGTGCAGCATGACCTCGTTGGGGGCCAGGTACTCGGCCTCCGGCTCCGGCAGCGACGGCTGCAGGTACGGCTCGACGGCGCGGACCTTGTTCCAGAACGGCTCCAGGTCCACCACCAGGTCCTTGATGACCGGCTGGTTGCCCGCCGGCTCCACCCGCACCTCGCCGTCGTCCGAAAGGTGTTGCGACACGCGCGCCTTGCACGCGAGCACCGCGTGGCCGTTCACGCGCATGGCGCACGAGCCGCAGATGGCCGCCCGGCACGAGCACCGCAGCGCCAGCGACCCGTCGACCTCCTCCCGCACCTTGATCAGCGCGTCGAGAACCGTGAAGTGCTCCTCCACCTCGATATCGTACTGCTGGTCGTAGGGCTTGGGCTGCTCCTCGTCCGGGTTGAAGCGCCGGACGCTCACCTTTGCCTGCATTAGTATTTCCTCTCTTCAGGCTGCCACTGGGTGATCACAATGGGAACGTACTCCTTCGTGACCTGGTCGCCGGGCCCCTGGTACAGCAGGATGTGCTTCATCCAGTTCTCGTCGTCGCGGGCCGCGTAGTCGAGGCGGCTGTGCGCCCCGCGGCTCTCCTTGCGATCGATCCCGCCCACCGCAATCGCCTCCGCGCAGTCCAGCATGCACCCAAGCTCCAGCGCGAAGATCAGGTTGGTGTTGAACGCCTTGCCCTTGTCCTGTACGATGACGTTCTTGAACCGGTCCTTCATGCCGCGGACGGCGTCCAGCGCCCGCTGCATGCCTTCTTCCGTGCGGTACACGCCGAGCCCCTCGTCCATGGCCGTCGCCATGTCCAGCCGCACCTTGGCGACCAGATCGCCGCCGCTGTTGTCCAGCAGCGCCTGCATCGTCGCCTTCTCGCCGCCGACCCAGTTGTCCTCGGAGAACTCGAGGTGGTTGTTGGCGCTGGCGTAGTCCATCGCCGCCTCCGCGCTGCGCCGGCCGAAGATGACCGTGTCGAGCAGCGAGTTCGCGCCCAGCCGGTTGCCCCCGTGGACGCTCACGCAGGCCGTCTCGCCCGCCGCGAAGAGCCCCTCGACGCCTTTCCAGCCGCCGCTCGGGTCCCAGCAGCGCCCGTCGACGTCCGTCTTGATGCCGCCCATCTGGTAGTGGACACCCGGGCGGATGGGCACCGGATCCTTGGTGATGTCCACCCCTACGAGGTCCATCGCGACCTCGTGGATGTACATCAGCCGCTCCATGATCTTCGCCCTGCCCAGGTGGCGGCAGTCGAGCAGCACACACCCGTCGATGTCGTTGCCCTCGTTGATCTCCGTGATCTCGGCCCGCGAGACCACGTCGCGCGAGGCCAGCTCCATCATGTTGGGAGCGTAGCGCTCCATGAACCGCTCGCCGCGGCTGTTGATGAGGTACGCGCCCTCGCCGCGGGCCCCCTCGCTCAGCAGCACCCCCGACCCCTTCAGCGTGGTCGGGTGGTACTGCACCATCTCCATGTCCATCAACGGCGCGCCGGCGCGGTACGCCAGCGACATGCCGTCTCCCGTGCAGATCAGCGCGTTGGTCGACGGCTCGAAAACCCGCCCGAGCCCGCCCGTCGCGAGGATGACGGCCTTGGCGCGTATTGCGTGGACCTCGCCCGTGCGCATCTCCATCGCGACGACCCCGCCACAGCGGCCGTGGTCGGTGATGAGCGTCGTCGCGTACCACTCGTCGTAGACGCGGACGTTGTACTTGAGGATTTGCTCGTACATCACGTGCAGGATGGCCTGCCCGGTTATGTCGGCGACGAAGAAGGTGCGCGCCCGCCGCTGCCCACCGAAGGCCCGCGTGCCGAGGCGGCCCTCGTCGTCGCGGTTGAAGATGACGCCCATGTGCTCCAGGTTGATGAGCTCCTGCCCCGCCTCGCGGCACATGACCTCGATGGCGTCCTGGTCGCCGAGGAAGTCGCTCCCCTTGACCGTGTCGTAGGCGTGCTCGTGCCAGTCGTCGCCGCGGTCGGTCAGGGCTGCATTGATGCCGCCCTGCGCGGCGTTCGAGTGGCTGCGGACGGGATAGACCTTGGAGAGCATGGCAACGTTGGCGCCAGACCGGGCGGCCTCCAACGCCGCGCGCATCCCGGCCAACCCCGCGCCGAGCACCAGCACATCATGTGAGTACAATGCCCAACCCCTTTTCGCCCCACACGGACACAGCGAAGAGAGTGGGGCGTTGCGATTCCAGCGGTATAAAGCGGCCTTCGCCGACTCCCCGGGGCAGCGCGCAGACCAAAACCCTGCAGGCCTCCCTGAGCAACGCGTACTATAGCAGATACAAATATGCGTGACAATCGCGTATGCGTGCGCGAAAGCGGCGGTCTACGCCGCTCACTCCCGCACCCATCGTAGGGGCGATTCGCGAATCGCCCGTCCCGCGCTAGCGGGAACACCCTCCGTTACTGGGCCCCCTGCACCCTCATACCAGCCAATGCGGGTATCCAAGAACCCCGCGTCCAACGGTCGCCCACCCTCCGTTCACCCGAAGCCTGTCCTGAGCGTGACGGCGGGCCCCCCAACCTCTTCCCGCGAAAGCCGGGATCCAGAGGTGGTAGGGGACGCGGCCCTAGGGGTGATCCCCGTCGTCGCCCTCCGCCGCGGGCCATCGTAGGGGCGGCCCTACGCCTTCCCGTGCAGGAAGTACGCCATCTGCAACGCTGCGATGCTCTTGGCGTCGAGGATCGCCCTCTCCCGGATGAGCCGCGGGATGTCGTCCCACGGCACGGCGACCAGCTCCAGGTCCTCGTCCTCGTCGGCCGGGAGTGGGTCCGGCCGCAGGCCCGTCGCGAGGTAGGCATGCATGTACTCCGTCGAGTACCCGGGCGCCATCCAGAAGCCGCCCAAGTGAATGATCGAGTCCGCAGCGTGGCCCGTTTCCTCACGGAGCTCCCGGCGGGCGGTATTCTCGGGATCCTCTCCCGGCTCCATCATGCCCGCCGGCGCCTCAAGGAGCGCGGTAGCCGCCGCCCATCGGTATTGCCGCACCAGCAGCACGTTGCCGTCAGGGTCCACGGGCACCAGGGTCACGGCGTCCCGGGTGTTCACGACATCCCGCACAGTCTCAACGGGCCCGGTGGCCTTGTTCACGCGGATGGTGTCGCGCCGCACATTCATGATACGGCCCTCGTACACCTGCTCGCTCCTGATAAGCTCTTCACCCGGCACACGTCTCTCCTTCCGCTAGGGGCGTTGCCCGCTACTCGTCCCCCGACCGCACTCGGCGCACCGAGCTCAGCCGTCGCGACAGCGCCGAGGGCAGCCGGTTCTTGCGCCCCTGCCGCAGGAAGCGCGTCCGGTGGGCGCTCTCCTGCACGCGGATCACGCCGCCCGGGTGGATGTCCAAGTCAAGGTAGCCGTCGACGCTCACCATGGCGTCCTGGTCCGCCTCCACCTCGATCTCGACGACGGCGCCGGGGTGCAGCACCACCGCCGCATCGTCCGCCAGCTGCGGCGCGACGGGCTGCACGATGAGCGACGAGGCGTCGGCGTAGAGTATGGGGCCGCCCGCCGCCAGGGCGTAGCCGGTGCTCCCAGTCGCCGTCGCGACGATGATGGCGTCGGCGGCGTAGTAGGCCAGCGGGTAGCCGTCGACGCGCACGGCGACGTACACCATGCGCGAGGGCTTCACGCGGCTCACAACGGCGTCGTTGAGGCCGGTGTAGCTCGGCAGGCCGTCGCCGGTGTGGCCGGGCGGGAGGATCTGCGCCTCCAGCATGGTGCGCTCCTCCACCCAGCCCTCACCGCAGGCGTAGGAGGCGATGCGCTCCCGTGCCTCCTCGGCCTCCAACTCGGCCATGTAGCCCACGCGGCCCAGGTTCACGCCGACGATGGGGATGGCGGCGGGTGCGGCGAGCCGGACGGCGCGCAGGATGGTGCCGTCGCCGCCCACGGTGACGAAGATGCCGCAGTCGCGAGCCTGCTCCTCGTGCTCCTCCAGGTCCAGCACGGAGCAGACCCACGGCTCGAAGCCGTCGCGCAGCTCGTCCGCGAGGGCGTCGGCCATGGGGGCCGCTTCCTCAACCCAGGGGCTGTAGATGACGCCGATGCGGCTGTCCAAGGTCCGCTCCTGAGCCCCGCGTGGCGGCCAAGGCCCGTCGACGAGGGGATGCTGGCTTCCATTATACGGCAGGCGAGGTCTGTAGGCGGGCGGCGCGCCTAGAAGAGTCCCTCGACGGCCCGCTGCGCCGCGCGGAACAGCGGCTGCGGGTATAGGCCCAGCGCGACGACTGCCACCGCCGTGACGGCCACGGAGAGGTCGAGCGGGATGGCGCGGACGGGCCGTTCGCCATCGGACGTTTCGTCCGCGGCAGGGTCGCCCAGGTACATGATCCGCACGACGCGGAGATAGTAGTAGGCGGACACAACGCTGTTCACGGCGCCCAGCGCGACAAGCCATGCCAGGTCGGCCTTCACGGCAGCGCCGAACACAAACAGCTTGGCCATGAACCCGACCGTTGGCGGGATGCCGGTGAGCGACAGCAGCGCGACCGTCAGCGCGGCGGCCATCCACGGCGCGCGCCGCCCCATGCCGGAGAAGCTCGCGATGCTCTCGTTGTTGGTGCGGTCGGCGATGGCGATGACCGCGAAGAAGGCGGCGAGGTTGGTTACGGCGTACCCGCCAAGGTAGAAGAGCACAGTCTCGGGGCCGATGGTGATGCCATCGACCGTGCGTGAGGCGACTGCGGCGAGGCCCACCAGCAGGTAGCCCGCGTGAGCTATGGTGCTGTAGGCCAGCATCCGCTTGATGTTGGCCTGCGCGATGGCCGCCAGGTTGCCAAAGGTCATCGACGCCGCCGCGATGCCCGCAAAGAGCAGCGCCCAGTCCACCTCCAGCGGCTCGAAGGCGGTGAAGAAGACCCGCATGACCACGGCAAAGCCCGCCGCCTTGCTCGCGACAGACAGGAATGCCGTGATGGGCGTCGGCGCGCCCTCGTAGACGTCCGGGATCCAGCCGTGGAAGGGCACGGCGGCCACCTTGAAGCCGAAGCCCGCCACCATGAGCACGACGCCAAGCACGAGCACCTGCACGCCGAAGGGCCGCGAGCCGTCGAGCGCGGCGTCGCCGACGGAAAGGGCCATGCCTTCGAGCACCGTCGTGCCCGTGTAGCCAAAGGTGAGCGCCATGCCGTAGAGCAGGATCGCCGACGCGACGGCGCCCAGCACCAGGTACTTCAGGCCAGCCTCGGAGGCACGCTGCCCGCCGGAGAAGGCCGCCAGCGCCACCAGCGGCAGGGTCGACAGCTCCAGCGCGACGTAGAGCGTGATGAGCTCGCGGCCCCCGGCCAGCAGCATCATGCCCACGGCGGCAAAAAGCACGAGCGCGGTGAACTCGGCGCTCCGCTCGGCGAAGCGCTGCGTGTAGGCGTGGGACGCCAGCAGCACCAGCGCCGCCGAGACGCCGATCAGCCCCTTGAAGAAGAGGGCGAATCGGTCGATGGCCAGCGCGCCGTAGACAGCCGTGCCGCGGTCCCCCTCGAGCGCGGAGCAGAGGTCGACGCGGCCGTCCAGCTCGGCCCACAGCAGCCCGGTGAAGACCAGCGCCGCTACGAGGCCCAGGAGGCCCACCGCCGTGACGACGGCTCGGTTGGCGTTCGCCATGCCCGCCACCAGCGCCAGCAGCGCACCGGCCGCGACGCACAGTTCGGGCGAGAGGAGGTAGAGGTCAGACCCGCTCATGGCGTAAACCTCGGCAGGACCTCATTAATGCCCGTCGCGAAGACGTCGGAGAGCAGCGCGGGGTAGAGGCCGACGGCCATGATCGCCGCCATCAGCAGCACCGGGGCGACGGCCTCGACGGCGGAGACGTCGGTCAGGTGGTCCCAGCGCTCCCGGCGCGGCCCGAAGAGGCTGCGTTGCAGAGTCCAGAGCACGTAGCCGGCCGCCATCAGCACGCCCACCGTCGCGAGGCCGGTGAGCACGCCGTGGGCGGGGAACGTGCCGAGGAATACCATGATCTCGGCGGCGAACCCGCTCGTCGCAGGCAGACCGAGGGACGCGAGCCCTGCCACGAGGAAGGCGACGGCCGCGAAAGGCATCTTGCCCGCGAGCCCGCCCAGGTCAGGGATATGCCGCGTGTGTGCCTTGTCGTAGACGACGCCCACCATCACGAAGAGGAGGCCGGTGACCACGCCATGGCTGAAGAGCTGCATCGCGGCTCCCGTCAGCCCGACGGGCGACAGGTGCTCGGCGGCAGCGCCCACAGACGAGACGCCTAGCAGCACGAAGCCCATATGGCTGATGCTGCTGTTGGCCACAAGCCGCTTCAGGTCGCTCTGCCTGAACGTCACCATCGCCCCGTACAGGATGCTGATGACGGCCAGCACCGCGAGCGCCGTCGCAGCGGCGGAGGCGACGTCCGGGAACATCGAGACGTTGACGCGGATGAAGCCGTAGCCGCCCATCTTTAGCAGCACGCCGGCCAGCATGACGCTCACGGCCGTTGGCGCGTCCGTATGGGCGTCGGGCAGCCACGTATGCACCGGCCAGACGGGCAGCTTCACCGCGAATGCGATGAAGAAGAAGGCGAAGACAAGCTGGCTCGGCAGCAGCAGGTCATTCAGGTCCATCCCGACGAGCCTCGTCATGTCGAAGGTGCCCGTCGAGAAGTACACCGCGAGGAGGCCGACGAGCATGAAGGCGCTGCCGGTGAAGGTGAAGAGCAGGAACTTCATTGCCGAGTGCTCTTTGCGCCCGCTGCCCCAGATGGAGATGAGGAAGAACATGGGGATGAGCTCGAGCTCCCAGAAGATGAAGAAGAGGACGAAGTCCTGCGCCGTAAAGACGCCCATCACCGCCGCCTGCAGCGTCAGCAGCCACGCGAAGTACTCGCGGTGGCGCTTGTCGATGCTCCACGAGCTGTAGATGGCCGCGAGCCCCAGAAGACCCGTCAGCAGCACCAGCGGCGCGCTCAGCCCGTCAACGGCGAGGTGGTACTGGATGTCGAGCTGCGGTATCCACGACGCGAGCTTGGCCGTAAGCTGGAAGCCGCCGTCGTCGCGGTCGTACTGCAAGAACACGGCCAGAGCCAGCACGAAGTCGACAATGCCCACAGCGGCGGCAAAGAGCCGCACCCGCCGCGCGTTGTCCCCCAGCAAAAGGAGGACCACTGCGGCGCCCGCAAGCGGCAGGAAGACCGTCGCCGTCAGCAGCATGCGGCCCTCTTCCTCAGCGTTTTCATGCCCGTTGCCACGTCTCGCATCACCTCAACAGGTACACCAGCAGAATGACGCCCGCGCCAAACACGAAGAGGAAGCCGTAGACCTGCACCTGCCCCGTCTGCAGCGCGCCCAATCCCCGACCGACGCTCCGGCTGACCCAGGCAACGTTGTCGGCGACCCCGTCCACAATGACCCGGTCGAACCAGTCCAGACAACCGACGCCGAGGTCGTAGAAGACCTTTCCCGTCAGGAAGCGCTCGTACAGGTCGTCCAGGTAGTACTTGCGCACCGTCAGCAGGTAGAGGGGCCGGATGGTGAGCTTCTCGGGCGCGATGGACCGTGCGCCGTACACCAGCCACGCCAACCCGATGCCCGCCAGCGCAAGGACCATCGACAGCGCGGCCACCCACAGCTCGACTTTAGGCGCCTCGCCGTGTCCGCCCGGCGGGAAGAGGAACTCGCTGAACCAGTGCGCGGCAATGCCCGGCAACGCGAACGGCGCGTTGGCGACGAAGCCCGACGCGACGGCCAGCACGCCAAGCGCGGCCATCGGCACGACCATGCTCCACGGCGATTCCCCCGCGTGGTGCGTGTCGTGGGCCGCGACCCACTCGGCCTCGTCCGCCGCGAGCATCGTCTCGGTGTCGGGGTTGGCCGCGTCGTTGGCCTTGCGCTCGACGCCGCCCCGGTACGTGCCGTGGAAGGTCAGGAAGGGGGCGCGGAAGATGTAGAAGGCCGTCATGAACGCCGCGGCCAGCGCCAGCAGGAACACCAGCAGCGCGACGCCGCTGCCCTCGTGGAAGGCCTCCGCGAGGATCTCGTCCTTGCTCCAGAATCCGGCCAGCGGGAAGACGCCCGCGAGGCTCAGCGCGCCGACGAGGAAGAGGGCGTACGTCCAAGGCTGCACGCGCCGCAACCCGCCCATCCAGCGCATGTCGAAGGTGCCGGCGGCGTGGTTGACGCTGCCCGCCCCAAGGAAGAGCAGCGCCTTGAAGAAGGCGTGGTTGAACAGATGGAACATGGCCGCGCCGTATGCCCCCACGCCTAGCGCCAACATCATGTAGCCAAGCTGGCTGATGGTGGAGTAGGCGACGACGCGCTTGATGTCGTTGGCCGTGATGGCCATGGTCGCGGCAAGCACGGCGGTCACGCCGCCGGTGATGGCGACCAGATTCATCGCCGCGTCCGATGCCTCGAAGACGGGGAACATGCGGGCGACGAGGAATACGCCCGCGGCGACCATCGTCGCGGCGTGGATGAGGGCGCTGACGGGCGTCGGGCCCTCCATCGCGTCGGGAAGCCACACGTGCAGCGGGAACTGCGCCGACTTGCCCACGGCCCCGGCGAAGAAGCCGACCGCCAGCCACGTCACCGCCGTCGAGCCGAGCAGTCCCGCACCCACGGCGGTGTAGACGTCGCGCACCTCCAGCGCGTTCAGCCCCGCCCCGTCGAAGGCGCCCTGGTGGAAGAAGAGGTACAGGATGGCGATGAGGAAGCCCAGGTCGCCGAGGCGCGTCACCACGAAGGCCTTGACCGCAGCCCGCGCCGCCGAGGGCCGGTGGTACCAGAACCCAATGAGCAGGTAGGACGACAGGCCCACCAGCTCCCAGAAGACGAACATCTGCAGGACGCTGCTCGCCAGCACCAGCCCCACCATGGAGGCGGTGAAGAGGGACATGTAGGCGTAGTAGCGGACGTAGCCTCTGTCGCCGTGCATGTAGCCGACGGAGTAGACCTGCACGGCGAGGCTGACGCCGGTGACGACCACGAGCATGATGGCCGTCAGCGGGTCCATCAGGATGCCGACATGCACCTTCAGGCTCCCGACAGTCACCCACTCATGCGACGCCCAGCCGATCTCGCCATGACCCGCTACCACCTGCTGCAGCGCCCACAGCGACAGCAGGAAAGACCCGCCAATGGCCGCGATCGTGACGTAACCGGCCAGCTCGGCCCACCGGTTGAGGAAGGGCCGGATAACAAGGCCGTTCAACAGAAAAGCAGCCAGCGGGAGGAAGAGAATGGCCCAGGCTGCGGATTCGGTCATGCTAGAGCTTCCTCAGAATTTCTTCCGCGACGTGCTCGCGGCCCTTGGGGACGTAGACGATGAAGGCGGCGGTCTCGCTCCACGCGAGCACGCCGTCGACGGGCAGGATGTGGCTCGGGAGACCCTCGGACTCGAAGGTGTCCTTCCACATCTCGGCCATCATCAGGCTTGGCGCCCGCTTGAACTCAACCCACATCTCTGCCTTTACCTGCTCCCTTGGCCCCCCGGCGTTAGCGCCGCATGGAGCTTGCTTCGTCAACGTAGACGGACCCCGTGTTGCGGTACATCATGATGACGATGGCCAGCCCCAGCGCGACCTCCGCCGCGGCCACCGTCACGATGAACAGCGCGAACACCTGCCCCGTCAGCAACGTCTCCAGCCGCTCGGCCGCAAGCGCGACGGGCGTGGTGTAGCGGGCCATGGCCACGACGGCCACGTTCACCGCGTTGAACAGCAGCTCCACCGACATCAGCACTGCGATGGCGTTCCGCCGCGTCAGCGCCCCGTACAGCCCGATACTGAACAGCACGCCGGAGAGGACGAGGAAGTGGTCGAGGCCTATCACCGGTCACCCCTCACCAGCGCGATTGCGCCCACCAGCGTCGCGGTCAGCAGCAGCGCGGCGGCCTCAAGCGGCAGGATGAACTCGCGCAGCAACAGGCCGCCGATGGCGGGCGGGCTGTCGCTGTAGACGCCCTCCGCACCCTCGGCGACGGCGGCGGTCAGCGCGGCGTCGCCCAGCAGGTCCCACCGCGTGTCCAACACGACAAAGACGATGATGCCCAGCATGGCCGCGCACAGGAGACCTGCGGGTACCGCCAGGCTGTTCGAGGGGCTACCGCGCTGGGTGTCGCGGATCATCATGATGCCGAATATCAACAAGATGGAAACGGCCCCGGCGTAGACCAGCACCTGCACGATAGCGAGGAACTCGGCGTTCAGCATGACGAAGAGAGCCGCGATGCCCAGGAAGGAGCCGATGAGGGCCATCGCCGCCTTCACCAGGTCCTGCAGCCGCACCACCAGCACCGCGCACGCCACCGTCAGGACGGCGAGCGCCCACCAGATGGCGGTGAAGATGCCGGATCCGGCGATGCCTTCCGTCATCGTCCCTGCACCCACCGTTGCAGCATTTCCTCGTACGTCGGCGCGACGGACTTTTCGCGGCCGGCGTCCTGCCACGAGACGTCGTCGCCGGGCTGGAACGGATCATAGCCGCGGTCCTGGAGCTGCGGACGGAACCACGTGCTCGGCTTCTTGGCCGACGCCTTCAGCTCGTCGACGGAGATGACGAGGTCGGACTGCCTTGGCCGCGCCCGCTCGAAGCCGCTGCCCATGTGCAGGGCGTCGTAGGGGCAGGCCTCCACGCAGAGGCCGCAGAACATGCACCGCGCGATCTCGATATCGAAGACCTCTAGCTTGTATTTCTCGCCCTCCTGCGTCATCTCGCCGCTTGGGGCGGTCACGATCTTGATGATGCCCTGGGGGCAGTACTTGGCGCAGCTCGCGCAGCCCGTGCACCGCTCCTCGTACCACACGAAGTCCTCGCCTCGGAAGCGGTGGTGCTGCGCGACGCGCTGCTCGGGGTACTGCACGGTGACCGGCTTGCGCACCAGGTTGCGCAGCGTCACCATCATGCCCTTTGCGATTCCCAGTCCGTATGGCATCAGGAAGCCTCCGCCGGGATTTCCACCAGTTGCACGGACGCCGTCGGCCGCTCGCGGTGCCGCTCGAGGAAGCGGCTGAACAGCACGAGGCAGGCGATTGCGACGGCCCAGTTGATTGCCGCTATGAGCCACAGCTGGCCGTACTCGGGCTCCGGCCACGCCACCACGAGGACGGCCGTAACCAGCGTATTGATGATAGCCAACGGGAAGAGCGCTTTCCACGCGAAGGCCATCACCTGGTCGACGCGCATGCGAGGCAGCGTCGCGCGGATCCACGTGAACAGGAGGAGGAAGAAGACGAGCTTCAGGAGGAACCAGACCTGCCCGGGCAGCCACTGCGCGTAGTCGGGCGAGACGAAGGGGTTCTGCCACCCGCTTACGAAGATGACGGCGAGGACGGCCGAGATGATGACCAGCTCGCCGAACTCCGCGAGCTGCAGGAGGCCGAAGCGGATGCCGCTGAATTCCGTGTGGAAGCCAGCCGTCAGCTCGGACTCCGCCTCCATCAGGTCGAAGGGCGAGCGGTTCATCTCGGCGGAGGCGGCGACGAGGAAGACGAAGAAGCCGAGCGGCTGCAGGACAATGAACGGGAGCCGTTGCGCCTCGACAACGTCGACGAGGGACATGCTGCCCGCGAGCAGGAGCACGCCCGCAAGGGAGACGATCATCGGCACTTCGTAGCTGATGAGCATGGCGACGGCGCGGGCCGCGCCCAAGAGCGCAAAGCGGTTGCCGGAGCCCCAGCCGCCGAGGAACATCGCCACCGTCGCGATGGTGGGGATGCCGACGATGAAGAGCACGCCGATGTTCAGGTCGGCGAGGAACGTGTTCGGGCCGAAGGGCACGACGGCGGCTACGAGCAGGATGGCCCCCACCATGATCACCGGCGCGAGGAAGAATGTGAGCCGGTCCGCCATGGCGGGGCGCAGGTCTTCCTTCATGATGAGCTTGAGCACGTCCGCGAACGGCTGCAGCAGTCCAAAGGGGCCGACGCGGTTGGGCCCGAGGCGCGTCTGGAAGCGGCCCAGCACGCGGCGCTCCATGTAGGTCTCGAAGGCAGTCAGCAGCATCACTCCGTTCACGACGATGAAGACGATGATGGCGCCGGCCAGCAGGTACGCCAGCCAGCCGAAGCCGTCGGGCGTCAGCTCCGCGAAGAAGCCATACAGCCCGGAGTAGAGCCCGTTCCTGTCGAAGGGTGAGTCCATGCTCCGCTCCGCCGACCGCTAGCGGTCGACCTCTCCCATGTTCACGTCAAGGCTGCCGAAGATCACCATCAGGTCCGCCACCTTCCACCCCAGCAGCATCTCGGCCAGCACCGTCAGGTTGATGAAGGATGGCGAGCGTATCTTGCACCGGTAGGGGGCGATACCGCCGTCGCTGACCAGGTAGAAGCCGAGCTCGCCCTTGGAGGCCTCGACGTGAGCGTAGGCGTCGCCGGGCGGCGGCCGGAAGAAGAAGGGCAGCTCCGAGCGGACGGGGCCGCCGGGCATGTCGCGGTAGCACTGCTCCGCGATGCGGATGCTCTGGTGCACCTCCATCACGCGCACCAGGAAGCGGTCGTAGCTGTCGCCGTTGGACCCGACGGGCACGGCGAAATCCATGTCAGCGTAGACGTCGTAGGGGTCGGCCTTGCGCAGGTCCCAGGCGACGCCGCTGGCCCGTAGATTGGGGCCGCTGATCGCACAGTCGATGGCCTTCTCCTTCGTGAGCACGCCCACGCCCTTGGAGCGCGCCAGCACGATCTCGTTCTCGGAGATGAGGCGCTCCAGCTCGGCGATGGCGTCGGGCGTCGTGTCCAGCAGGTGGCGCACGGCGGGCCAGAACTCGGGCGGCGGCTCCTGGAAGACGCCGCCGGGCCGCATGTAGCTCACGGTGACGCGCGCGCCGCATAGCATCTCGAAGAGGTCAAGGATGCGCTCACGCTCTCGGAAGCAGTACATGAGCGGTGTGCCCGACGCACCGAGGTCCTGCAGGAAGAAGCCGACGCCCATCAGGTGGCTGGCGATGCGCTGAAGCTCGGCCGTGAGCACGCGCAGGTACTGGCCGCGCGGTGGGACGGTCACGCCCGCCAGCTTCTCGACGGCGAGGACGTAGGCCTGGTTGTTGATCATGGAGGAGGTGTAGTCGAGGCGGTCGGTCAGGGTGACGATCTGGGTGTAGGTGCGCTCCTCGGCCAGCTTCTCGGTGCCGCGGTGCAGGTAGCCGAAGATAGGCTCGACGTCCGTGATAACCTCGCCGTCCAGCGTCACCCGGAGGCGGAATACGCCGTGGGTGCTCGGATGCTGCGGGCCGAGGTTTATCGTTATCTGCTCTGAGGGCAGGTTCACTGCGTCTCCCTCTCGTCTTCTATCGCGGGGCGGCTAGCCGCCCAGGTGGTCCTTGCGCAGCGGGTGCCCGGGGAAGCCTTCCCACGTGAGCACGCGCTTGAGGTTGGGGTGGCCGGTAAAGCGGACACCCATCAGGTCCCAGACCTCGCGCTCCTGCAGGTCGGCCGCCTCCCAGACCTCGGTCAGCGAGGGGGCTGAAACATCGTCGCGGCCGTGCAGGGTGGTCTTGAGGACCAGGCTGTGATTGTGCGTGAGCGAGGTGAGGTGGTAGACCACCTCGAAGAAGTCCAAGTAGTCGACGCCGGTGATGGAGGAGAGGTAGTCCATGGCGAACTCCGGCTCCTCCTTCAGGAAACGGCAGACTGCGACGAGCGACTCGGGCGCGACGCGGACCTCGCCCTCCGCAGCGACGGTCACGGCTTCGGCAGCGACGCCCTGGAGGCGTTCGACAAGCTCCGCAGTCTGCAGCGCCCTTGTCATCAGGAACCAGCGGGGCGGTGCGCCAGGCTGTACTGCCGGATCTTGTCGTGGAGCTGCATCACCCCGTACAGCAGGGCGTCGGGGCGAGGCGGACATCCGGGCACGTACACGTCCACCGGGATGACCCGGTTAACGCCTGGCGTCACGCTGTAGGACTCGTAGTAGGGACCGCCGCTGGTGGCGCAGGCCCCCATGGAAATGACCCACTTGGGCTCCGCCATCTGCTCGTAGATCCGCTCGATGGCGGGCGCCATCTTCCACGTCACGGTACCCGCGACGATCATCAGGTCGGCCTGCCGGGGCGTCGCGCGGAAGACCTCCATGCCGAAGCGAGCGATGTCCCAGCGCGACATGGCGCTGGCCATCATCTCAAAGGCGCAGCAGGCGAGGCCGAAACTCAGCGGCCAGACCGTCGAGCGGCGGCCCCAGTTGATGAGCTCGTCCAGGGCGGTGACGAGGACGTTGCGCTGGAGCTCGTCCGGGACGTCGATGAGGGGTTCCGGGTAGGGAGCGGTGTGGGAGGCCTTCATGGCGGAGACGGCGTCGCCCTCGACGCGGTCGAGCGCCCAGGTGTTGTCGCGGAGGGGTCCGGCGCCGCCGAGGTTTATCTCCACTCGAACGCCCCCTTCCGCCACGCGTAGGCCCAGCCGACGCCGAGGATGGCCAAGAAGGCGAACATCACCAGGAGCGCGCCGCCGCCGAGTGATCGGAGGGTGATGGCCCATGGGTAGATGAAGATGGCGGTCACGTCGAAGATGAGGAATAGCAGGGCGAAGAGGTAGTAGCGGAAGTTGAACTGCACCCACCGCCCGCCGATGGTCTCCATGCCGCACTCGTAGATGTCAGACTTGACCTTGGTGGGCTTGTTGGGGCGGATGCGGATGATCTGGGCCATGCGGGAAAAGAGGAACATGCTGAGGGGCACCGCGAACGCAGCCCCCATCAGCAGGAGCACCAATCCGTACTGGCGGTAGTAGTCGTCCAGCATACCCCGTCCTTCGGGCTGAGGATAGCATAGAAGGGTGAAAAATACCACAAACTGCGGGGCAGTTGGAAGAGGCGGCGACAGACCCGCGGGCGGTGGACTAAAATAGCAGTACTTTATTTGGGAGTTGCCAGTGGGCACCTTTTCCTCTCCGGTGCGGTTCGCCAGTCTGGACGGCCAGAACGCTGTGGACATAGAAGCCACGGTGGACACGGGCGCCGCCTATTCCATGCTGCCAGGCAACCTCCTCAGTGAGTTGGGAATAGAGCCTGCCTACATCAGTACGTTTGAATTTGCGGACGGTCGGCGCGTTGACATGAACATCGGCCGCGCTTGGGCCACAATCGACGGCCAAAGCGAGATCACCCTTGTCATCTTTGGCGAGGACGGCGTGCCCCCATTGCTGGGCGCCTATACCCTTGAGGGGCTGCGGCTAGCCGTGGACCCCGTCAACCAGAGACTGGTCCCCGTAACTCCCATTCTGTACTAAGACCCTCCCTTCTCCGAACATTGCCGGCCAGCAGGGCAAGCCGCCCTTGCGATCGTGCGCCGTGCCCCTTGACCCAAGATTGGCTCCTACAGCCTTCGCAGCCGCGGCACAGCGAGCATTGCCAGCAGCGCCAGGGCGAAGAGGGCTCCGCCGTTGGCCAGGAGGGTGACGGAGACGCCCGCGAAGGCGGCGAGGGCGCCGGCGTGGACGTTGCCTATGGGGCCGAAGCCGATGGCCATCTGCCACGCCCCGGCGGCCCTTCCCCTCGCCTGGTTGGGGACCACCGCCTGCATCAGGCCCTGCGAGAGCACGTCGGAGACGGCCATGGCGGCGTTCACCACGAGCATGACCGCCAGCACCATCGCCAGGGTCTCCGACTGGCTCAGCAGCACAAGGCCCCCGCCGAACACCAGCAGGAAGGCCAGGAAGAGCACCCCCCTCCGGCGGGTGCCGCCCGCGAGCGCCAACAGGACGACGGTGACCGCGCCGCCCATCGCGCCAACGGACTGGATGAGGCCGAGGCCGTCCGCTTCGAGGCCGAGGACGTCGCGGGCGATGGTAGGCTGCAGCGACAGGACGGAGAAGCCGAGGACCTCGACGCCGGCGGTCAGCAGGACGAGCATGGCGAGGGACCCGTTGCGGGTCAGCTCCGGGATGAAGTCCAGCAGGTTCCGCACCACGGACTCCGTGGCGATCCTGGCCGAGCGCCCCTCCGCCCTGATGAAGAGGGCCGCGACGACGGTGACGACGTGGGCGATCACGATGACGCCATAGGTCGTCGCAGAGTCCGTGGCGGCGAGGACGGCGCCGACCCCCAAACCACCCAACACCGCGCCGAGCCGCTGGCCGAGGTTCATGAAGGCGAGCCCGCTCACCATGTCCCTCGCGCCGACGATGTCGTAGGTCATGCTCTGGCGGAGGGCCTGCACGGCGGTCCAGCCCGTGCCGAGGGCGACGTTGAGCGCGAGAAGGGCCCAGAGATCGAGGGCGTCCAGCCAGAAGAGCGTCGCGATGGCCAGCGCCACCACCGTCAGGGCGGTCCCGAAGATGGCAAGCTGCGGCCTCCGCGGGAAGCGGTCGGCGAGGGCGCCGAGGGGGACGCCGAGCAGGAGCCTCGGCGTGTGGCGGAGGCCGATGGCGAGCCCCACCATGAAGGGCGAGTCGGTGGCCTCCAGGACTACCCAGCCGAGGGCGACGTTCTCGCCGGCGTAGGTTGCGCCGGCGATGATGCCGGAGGCGGTCAGGACGCGGAAGTCCGGGTAGGACAGCGCCCGGACGGCCCCAAGCCGGCGGGATAGCGGGCGGCGGCGCGGCCTGGGCGCCGGGGCGTCTCCGTTTGGACTCAAGGCGCGGCCTCGTGAGGGACTGGGGTTGCGGCCGACGCTTCTGCCCGATGGCCCCGGTTAGGCATCCTCGCCGCCGTCGCTCCAGGTCATGGTGCGGCTCGGCGTGAGACGCAGGACGACGCTCTGGCCCTCCTCGTAGTAGCGCTCCAGGAAGGTGACTGCTCCTTCGGCGCCCTCGTAGCGGGTGGCGATGGAGAGGCCGATGCCCCAGATGTCGGTGTCGGTTACGGTGACCTCGCCGTGGGCGACAACGTAGGTGTAGGGCTGGTCCTCGCTGGCGATGGAGAGGGCGACGCGAGGGTCGCCCTCAATGTTCTTGAACTTCCTGAACTGGCGGCTGGTCCAGACAAGGAAGTCGCCGTTGGCGTACTCGTACCAGACGGGCGCGACGTGGGGCGAGCCGTCGGGCCGCAGGGTGACGAGGTGGGCGATGCGCGGGGCCTCGAGGAACTTTTCGATCTCCGCCTGTGACATTTCGGGCATGCCTGCTTCCCCCCTGCGCGGTGCGTTCTGGCGGCTGCGATGCGCAGTCGTGGACGCCATGATAGCATGGCGCCGACTTGACCAACCCTGCAGCAGGAGCGCAAGCCATGACGACGCAAGCCAAGCCGCACGAACTGTCCGCCGCCCAGGCCGCCGCAGCCATCCGCGAGGGACGCCTCTCGCCGGTGGAGCTGGTGGAGGCGCTGCTGGCGCGCATCGACGCATACGAGCCGGCGCTGAAGGCGTGGGTGACCGTCGACCGGGACGGGGCGCTCGCCGCGGCGCAGGCGTCGGCCGAGGAGCTGGAGCGCGCCGGGCCGCGGGGGCCGCTGCACGGCGTGCCCGTGGGGCTGAAGGACATCTTCTACACGGGCGGGCTGCTGACGACGGCGGGGTCGCCGCTGATGGCGGACTTCGTGCCGGAGTATGACGCCCACTCGGTCGCGAAGTTCCGGGAGGCGGGGGCCATCGTGCTGGGGAAGACGGTGACGACGGAGTTCGCAGACGGGGATCCCTCGATCACGTACAACCCGTGGGACCGGGAGCATACGCCGGGGGGCTCGAGCAGCGGCTCGGGGGCGGCGGTGGCCGCGGGGATGGTCGCCGTCGCAACGGGGTCGCAGACGGTGGGGTCGACGCTTCGGCCGTCGATCTATACCGGCATCGTCGGGCTGAAGCCGACGCACGGGCGCATCAGCGCGTACGGGCTGGTGCCGGTCAGCTTCTCGACGGACACGGTGGGCATCATGGTGCGCACGGTGGAGGACGCGGGGCTAGTGCTGGACGCCATCGCGGGGTACGACCCCAAGGACCCGATGGGGGCGTGCCAGATGGTGGGCGCGTACCACGCCGCCTCACTGCGACAGGGCCGGCCGCCGCGCATCGGGCTGGTGCGGCAGTTCTTCTACGAGCGGGCCGACGAGGAGATCCGGCGGCAGACGGACGACGTCGCACAGAAGCTGGCGGCGGCGGGCGCGACCGTCGAGGAGGCGACGCTGCCGGAGCTGTTCAACCGGAGCCCGGAGGACATCGGCGCGGTGGTGTGGACGGAGGCGGCGGTGTTCCACCGGGAGTGGTACGAGCGGAACCCGGAGGACTACGGCCCCAACATCCGGAGCCGGATCCGGGACGCGCTGGCGCGGTCGCCGCTGGACTACATCGTGGCGCTGGACGCGCGGCGTGAGCTGCGGGCGGGCATGGCGGACGTCTACGGCGAGTATGACGTGCTGCTGAGCCCGGGGACGCCCGGCCCGGCGCCGCGGGACCGTTCGACGACGGGGCCGACGTACTTCCAGGCGCCGTGGACGTGGCTGGGCTGCCCGGCCATCAACATCCCGACGGGGCTGGCCGAGAACGGGATGCCGCTGGGCGTGCAGCTCGCGGCGGGGATGTTCCAGGAGGAGCGGCTGCTGACCGCCGCGGCGTGGTGCGAGCGCGTCCTCGGCGTGCGGCTGACGCCGATAGACCCCCGGTAGGGGCTCGAGGGTGGAGAAGCACTACACGCCGGAGCAGATGGCGCAGTTCGAGGAGCTGCGCCGGGAGACGCCCGACGAGGAAATCGCGGCGGTGGAGGCCGGGTGGACGTCGCTGCTGGCCGAGGTGCGGGCCTCCTACGAGCTCGACCCGGCGTCGGCAGAGGCGAAGGGGCTCGTCGAGCGATGGGACGCGCTGACGGCGCGGACGATGGCCCACTTCGCCGCCAAGCCCGGGCTCCCCGAGGCCATCCAACGCAACTACGACGCGGGGGCGTTCGCGGACGTGGACGGCGCGCCGCGGCCGGAGGATATCGCCTTCATCGAGCGGGCGAGGCAGGCGTAGGGGGCGAGCGGCGCAGGGGCGGGCCCCAGACCATTCGTTTGACATTCGTGCTGGATCTCCCGTAGCTGCGGGGGAGGTTGTTTCCCCTTTGTTTTGTATGGGAAGTGTCGCATTCCAGCTACAACTCAAATTTTTTCCTTTTTTCCGGGGGCACTCTCCCTGCTTTGCTTTGTAGCCAACACGGCACATTTCAGCTACAACACGACTCCTTCCCTGCGAGAAGAGCCTTTGATGCTCGCGTCCTGGCCGCAAGCGGCCCGGGGCAGGGCGGGTGGGCGTGCTGGTGTGCGTGGTCGTGGCGCTCATGGGGTGACGGTAGCGGACGGGGCGGCTTGGGGGCAATGGGGTTGTGTCAGGGTGGGAGGTAGTACACCTATACGGATTGGTATTTGCCTTACCCTTTGTAATCTCTTGCAGACTTCTCGAACAGCTTCCCTTGACCCTGCCTTTGCCTAGGAGAAGGCTCTGATTCAGTTTCATAGGCAAGGCGATCAGTAGCCTCTGCATGGAATCTAGGGTCTATTTCAAAGCCAATGAAGTGACGATTGAGGCGCGCGGCTGCAACGGCAGTAGTGCCGCTTCCCATAAAGGGATCAAGCACCGTTTGGTTTTCCCTAGTAGTTAGTTTGATAAGGAATTCAACAAGTTTCAGGGGTTTCTGCGCTTCATGAATCCGCCGTTCATCCCTCCCAAATCCGAATTCAAGCAGATTTGTGGCACTAGCTCCGCTTTCCTCGCATGCCTCCACGTTGATGGCACCCACACCCTGTTCCAGAACGTTGTCGGCGATTGTCCCCCCCACGCGGTAAGGTTTCACTAACCAGGCGATCGGCTCATAAACTGGCGCCAGGTTACCAAGACGCCATCCCTTCCATGATTCTGCGGCGTCCTTCATACCCCGCCGCTCAAAAACTATACTGACTCGCTGCGCCCGGTGATGAGCTGATATTTTCTTCCATATCAGGATGTCCTTCAATAACATTCCGTTGTCTTCAAAAGCGTTGACCACATGGTGGATTGTTCGACGTGCACCGAAGACGAATATCGAGGCACCATCTTTCAGCTTAGGCCATACCAATTCCGCCCACGACCTACACCATTGCTCGTACTCGCTCCCCATTTGCCTATCTGCTTGGGACCATCCGTTTATGGGTTTTCCTCTTCGCTTGAAACCAGACTTGCCCACCTGCGCAGGGGATTGTCCGAGCAAAGCCGAGTTCGTATTGTTGTGGATGACATCCCAATTGTCCAAATTTATTCCATACGGGATGTCCGAAAGCAAAAGTTCAATGCTGAAATCTGCAAGCAGAGGGAGATGGTCTCGGCAATCTGCTAGGAGTATCCGGTCCAGATAAGCGTCGTTCATACCTTTTAGCCGATCTCCATCAGACCGTTGTCAGAAACAGACTGAACCGCACGAATTCGGTTATCAAGGTTACTCCTCTGGATGACTTCCTGAATAGCCTCATCTCTCGAAAGGAGCATGATTCGGTTGCGTTCGCTTGCCAGATATGTCAGCGCTTCTTCTTTTGCAATTCCAACGGATTCCACCGAAGCGACCTTCTCTTCTCGCCACAAGGGTGAGATATTGAGATCAGCTTCTAGAATCGTCTCATTGACCGACCGCCAATAGGACAAAGCCTCTTTAGAAGGATTCAAGGCTTCAACTGCCTTAAAGACATTGTGCAAGATGCTCATCGCTCTCTCTTGCCCCTTAATCTCAGCATACCTAACCAACACTGCAAGATGCGTGTACGTGAAGATGCACACTGACCTAGCAACAGCTTGCTGATATATCTGACTGCTCCTCCTCGGCAGTTGATATACAGGGCAAACCACCATAGCAAAGGGGAGACCGTGCTTCCAATTGTCCATTGCCTGTATTTTGAAGTCCTTTTGGTTCTTAGCAGTACGACTAAGGCGAAATGCTTTCGCGTCAGCGACAAAACTATAGTCTGGACATGCACACTCTACATCGGCAACGTCGGCGCGTTCCCGTAGGACAGAACTCGTGAGGCCAATTGTGGAATAGGCTTGGTGAATTACCACGTCCGTGTACTTCGAGTACAACTTTTCCTGAGTACTATCGTGGGCATAGACTTCAGGGATTGCACCGCAGAGTCGTAAGTGACTAAGTAATGGTGCGGTGCCTTCTCGCCGGAGCTCTTCAGATAGTGACTGCTCTATCCATGCTGCGCCCGTCGCAAAATCGTTGCTAAGGCCACCAATCTCTTGAATCCATCGTGAACGCCGATCTCTCTCGGATGGGGCAATCATTGTTGTAGTCATTCAAACAATCCCTAATATAGGAGCTGCCAGACGTATATGCGAGGCTAAGAAATCCGGTGTACTTTGAATCCTGACCCATTAGCGTAGAGGCTGGCCTACGCGCGGGAAGAGGACGGTGCCAAGAGGCAAGATTGGGAGACCTGAATCTCGTTTGACATACCGCCCCGACCAATTAGCGCAAGTATACGCAACGGCATGGACACGCGCCAGCTTGCACACCCCTACGTTTTGCTTCGTCCTGACTCTGACGAAGGAACCACTGGAAGAGCACTACAAACAAGCCGCCTTCGGCAAAATCCCTAGTTGGCGCTGAAGCGTTGGGAGGGGCCTTCCTGGCGGACGCGGCGGCGGAGGTGCTCGGTGACCATTTCCAGGATCTCCACCTCGGCTTGCAGGCATTCTTCGGCGGTGTCCATTTCCAGGAGGCCCTGCTTGACGGGCATGCTGACTTCCAGGTTGCGGGCCACAAGGTAGGCGAGGTCTGCGGGGGCGTCGGGGAAGGGGACGTCACGGACCCACTCGTTGGCCATGCCGGCGACGAGGCGGGCGTACTCGAGGAACTTCTCCTTGACGAGGGGGCCCGCCTGGGTCGCGCCGGCGTCGTCGGGGGGGAGGAGCTCGATGCGGGCGGTCATGTAGGGGAGCTGCTGGAGCACCTGGATGGAGCGGAAGCGCTGCTGGCCGACGGACATGAGGACGATGCGGCCGTCGTCGGTGTTCTCGTGCTGGACGACGCGGGCGATGGTGCCGATGTCGAAGGGGACGGCGGGCGCGCCGACCTCGACGCCCTCCTTGATGAGGACGACGCCGAAGCAGGAGTCGGCGTGGGAGATGTCCTGGAACATCTGGAGGTAGCGGGGCTCGAAGAGCTGCAGGGGCAGCTGCATGCCCGGGAAGAGCACGGTGCCCAGGGGGAAGAGAGGGATGTCGCGGATCTCGTTGGCCATGTCGCCCCGCCTTCAGGTTGACCCCAGTGTACGCGCAAGGGGGCGGGTGCGCCACAGGGGGGAGGGGACAGGGCGGGGACCGTTGGGCGCGAGGTTTCTGGATACCGGCATTCGCCGGTATGAGGGGGGTAGGGGGGTGGGGACCCTTCGGCAGGGCTCAGGGCGAGCGGGGGCGCTACTGGGACGGCGTGCGGAAGCGGTAGCCGACGTTCCAGACGGTCTCGATGAAGGTGTGGTTGGCGTCCTCGACCTTGCTGCGGAGGCGGCGGACGTGGACGTCGACGGTGCGGGTGCCGCCGAAGTACTCGTAGCCCCAGACGCGGGAGAGGAGCTCCTCTCGGGAGAAGACGCGGCCGGGGTTGAGGGCGAGCAGGCGGAGGAGCTCGTACTCCTTGAACGTCAGCAGGACGCGGTAGCCGGAGACGGTGACCTCATAGCGGGACTGGTCGATGACGAGGTCATCGCTGTGGATGGTCTCGGAGCCCTCGCGGCCGCGGAGGCGGCGGAGGAGCTGGGTAACGCGGAGGGTGAGCTCGGTGGGGTTGGGCGGCTTGAGGGCAAAGTCGTCGGCGCCGCGGGCGATGTCGTAGTCCTCGAGCTCGCGCTCGGTGACGAGGGCGACGACGGGGAGGCGGAGGCGGCGGCAGAGCTGGACGGCCTCGTCGGCCTCGGTGCGGGAGAAGCCGACGGCGTCGAGGAGGACGACGTCGGGGGTCTGCTCGACGGGGAGGGCGTCGAGGCAGGCGGGGTCCGAGGAGGCGGACGTGGTGAAGTCACCGCGCGGAAACGCCAGCATGAGCGTTTCCGCGGCCCTGCCGTCGCGGCTCATCATCAAGACAGAAGGCACGTATCGCTACCCCTACACACTCGATTGGAGACGATAGTATAGCATGGTGGCGACGCTTTTCGTAGAGGTTTGTGTGCGAGGAGCGGTGAGTTTGCGCGTTTCGGGCTGTTTGGGCGGGCAATTCAGTCTGTAGGCCGTTATTTTGGCACAGTGAGTCTCGACACGCGCGGGGCCACAAAGAGAGGGCGTATGCCGACGGCAGGATGTGTACTTGAAAACGCCCCCAAGCGAGAGCGCGAATCATGCCCAAGACACGTGAGGCCATCCGCATAGTGGAACAGGATGGATGGTACTATGTTCGGACAAGAGGGAATCACCCCATATACCACCTTCCGGTAAAGCCCGGCATCGTAGTCATACCGGGACATCCGGGGGATGACGTCGACAAAGGGACGTGGTTGAACATCCTCCGGCAGGCAGGACTCCGGGAGGGAAGGCGATGAAGCTCACCTACGCGGTGGTGTTCGAGGAAACGCCCAACAACTATTCCGCCTACCCGCCGGACCTGCCGGGGTGTATGAGCACGGCGGACACATGGCCGGCCATCCAGGAGGCAGTCCGTGAAGCGATCGCCATATTCGTAGAGGAGATGGTGGAACAGGGCGAGGCGCTTCCGGCGCCCCGCATGTCGGTCGAGGAGGCGATGGCCTACCACAGCGCCTCGCTGACGGAGCACGCGGAGGAGATCCTGAGCACGTTTGCCGATGCGCCGCCCACACTGACGACAACGTTCGGGACGGTGGACGTGGAGGTCAGCGTGCCCGCTGCGGCCGGCGGGTGATGGCGGCCCTCAGGGCCGAGATTACGCGCTGTGGGGTCCAAGTCCGCCCGTTTCCTCCTGAATGCCCTCCCACGATATTGGAGCGAGCGGAGGAACTATGGACACTATCCGTCCGGCGACGGCCGCAGATGCTAAAGCAGTCTTCGGCTTGCTATTGCAGCTCGCGACCAGCTACCGGCCCTCCCGCGCTGCATTCGACGACACTTACCCCATGCTGACCGCCTCGCCGGCTGCGCATCTCCTCGTTGCTGAGGATGACGACGGCATTCAGGGCTACGTCTACGCTTGCGACGTGCCCACGCTCTTTGCCAATGGAGTGATCACCGAGATCTTGGAGCTGTACGTGGTCGAGTCGCAGCGGGGACAGGGCATTGGCAGGGGGCTGGTGGAGGCTGTTGTCGAGCAAGCTCGGGAGGGCAATTCCGTGGAGGTGACGGTGCCGACCCGGCGGGCGGCGGCCTTCTACGAGGGCATCGGGTTCGAGCGTACGGCCGAGCTGTTCAAGCTACGCCTGAGCGGGTAGGCAGGTAGCGCGGCCCTCGGATGCCCGTTCTTGACAGCACCCTCTGAGCCCTCCTAGACTTGATGCAACATCGGAATAGAGGCGGCGGGCAGGAAGAGTACTCCCCCAGCGAGGCCACAGAGAGCCGGGCACGGTGGAAACCGGCGCTGGCGCAGGGGACGAATGGGCCGGCTTGCAGGGCGAAAGCCCCGTGAACGCTGCCGCCGGGTGGGCGCCGATCAAACGCCCAGCGGGTAAGCCGTCATCCCATGGGAGGCGCACCGTTTTCGAGATTGCGGACTTTCCTGAAACCGAGAGTCCGTGAACAAGGGTGGCACCGCGGAGTGACCCCGCCCCTTGATGGGAGCGGGGTTTTTTTATTGGGTGTCGCAAGCCGGGGTCAAGAGGAGAGCGAGGGCCGGAGATGACTACGCAGGAAGGCGTTCGGGGGACGACAGGGCGGGGCCGGGTCGAGGGGGTGCGGACGGTGTTTAGCGGCATACAGCCGAGCGGCGACGTGCAGCTCGGGAACTACATCGGCGCGATCAAGGGGTGGGTCGACAGGCAGGAGGAGAAGGAGAACTACTTCTGCATCGTGGACCTGCACGCGCTGACGGTGCCGCAGGAGCCGGAGGAGCTGCGCCACCAGACGCGGTCGCTGGCGGCGATGCTGTTCGCGGCGGGGCTCGACCCGGAGAAGTGCACGATCTTCGTGCAGAGCCACGTGACGGCGCACGCGGAGGCGTGCTGGCTGCTCAACTGCGTGACGCCCATCGGCTGGCTGGAGCGGATGACGCAGTACAAGTCGAAGGCGGAGAACCAGGAGACGATTTCCACCGGGCTGCTGGACTACCCGGTGCTGATGGCAGGCGACATCGTGCTGTACGACGCGCACGAGGTGCCCGTCGGCGAGGACCAGCGGCAGCACGTGGAGCTGGCGCGGGACATCGCGCAGCGGTTCAACCGCACCTACGGCGACACGTTCGTGGTGCCGGCGGGGGTCATTCCGGAGATCGGCGGGCGCGTCATGGGGCTGAACGACCCGACGGTGAAGATGTCGAAGAGCTATGCGCACATCCGGGGGCACGCGGTGCGG
Organism: Chloroflexota bacterium; assembly: GCA_026713825.1. Taxonomy (NCBI): domain Bacteria; kingdom Bacillati; phylum Chloroflexota; species Chloroflexota bacterium. Next base: position 27,491 of record JAPONS010000069.1, read on the forward strand.
ATGCTCGACGACCCGAAGGAGATCGAGCGGACGTTCAAGCGAGCGGTGACCGACAACGGCAACGAGATCCGGTTCTCGGACGAGCCGGAGAAGGCCGGGGTCAACAACCTGCTGGGCATCTACAAGGTGATCACCGGCATGGACGAGGCGTCGGTGGAGGCCGAGTTTGCGTCGGCGAGGGGGTACGGCGACCTGAAGGGACGCGTCGCGGAGGTGGTCATCGAGGCGCTGACGCCCATCCGGGAGCGGTACGAGGCGCTGATGCAGGACGTGGGGGCGCTCGACCGGCTGCTGGAGGTCGGCGCGGAGCGCGCGGAGTCGGTTGCCGGGCCGAAGCTCGACGAGGTCAAGGAACGCATGGGGCTGATCCTGCCCAAACGATAGCAATCTACGCGACATTCCAGTCAGAAGGGACTGTCAGACATGTATACACCAACACTGGAACAGGTCCGGGAGCTGGCGAAAGAGGGGAACCTCGTCCCGGTGTACCGGGAGATCAGCGCGGACCTTGAAACACCAGTCACCGCCTACATGAAGGTGGCCCGCAAACCGTACTCGTTCCTGCTCGAGAGCATCGAGGGCGGGGAGCGGCTGGCGCGGTACAGCTTCATCGGGACGGAGCCGTCGAAGGTCATCCGCACGGGGCCGGGGGAAAAGAACGGCGAGGTGGACCCGCTGCGGCTGGTCGAGAGCGCGCTTGGGCGGTTCAAGGTGGTGACCATCCCCGGGCTGCCGCGCTTTCACGGCGGGCACGTGGGGTTCTTGGCGTACGACGCCGTCCACTACTTCGAGCCGCGGGTGCCGCCGCCAGCCAGCAACCCGCTGGGGCTGCCCGAGTCGACGTTCATGCTGGCGGACACGCTGCTGGTCTTCGACCACCTGCGGCAGAAGATCCAGGTGGTTAGCCACGCGCACATCCGCGGGGACAACGTCGACGCGGCGTACGCGAAGGCGACCAAGCGCATCGACCGGCTGGTGAAGCGGCTGGACCGGCCGCTCAAGCGGCCCAAGCGCAACGGCTCTCGGGAAGAGGGGGCCGAGCAGCGGGAGCGGCGGACGTACTCGTCGAACCGCAGCTACGAGGAGTACGACGAGATCGTACGGCAGTCGCGGGACTACATCATCGCGGGGGACATCATCCAGGTGGTGCCGTCGCAGAGGCTGGAGCGGCCGACGGAGTCATCTCCTCTCGACCTGTACCGCGCGCTGCGGGGCACGAACCCGTCGCCGTACATGTACCTGCTGGAGCTGGACGACTTCCACATCATCGGGGCGTCGCCGGAGCTGCTGGTGCGCGTCGAGGACGGGCGGGTGCTGAACTTCCCGCTGGCGGGCACGCGCCGCCGCGGCCGCACGGTGGAGGAGGACGAGGCGCTGGCGAGGGAGCTGCAAAACAACGAGAAGGAGCGGGCCGAGCACATCATGCTCGTGGACCTGGGGCGCAACGACGTGGGCCGCGTCGCCATTCCGGGCACGGTGGAGGTGCACGACCTGATGCGGGTCGTCAAGTACTCGCACGTCATGCACCTGGAGTCTGAGGTGCACGGGCAGCTTCGGCCGGACCGCACCATCTACGACGCGCTGCGGTCGTGCCTGCCGGCCGGGACGTTGTCGGGGGCGCCCAAGGTGCGGGCGATGGAGATCATCGCGGAGCTGGAGGGCGAGGCGCGCGGCGCGTACGGCGGGGCCGTCGGGTACTTCAGCTTCTCGGGCAACATGGACACGGCCATCACCATCCGCACGATGGTGCTGAAGGATGGCGTCGCGTATATCCAAGCGGGCGGCGGCATCGTCTACGACAGCGAGCCGGAGTCCGAATTTCAAGAGACGTTGCAGAAGGCGGGAGCGCTGCTGAGCGCCATCAGCCTTGCGGAGGAACAGTCATGATTCTGCTGCTCGACAACTACGACAGCTTTACCTACAACCTCTACCAGTACCTGTGCGAGCTTGGCGCGGATGTGCACGTGGAGCGCAACGACCAGGTCACGGTGGACGAGATCGCGGCGATGAAGCCGGACAAGCTGGTGGTCTCGCCGGGGCCGTGCACGCCGAAGGAGGCGGGGGTCTCGATGGAGGCGATCGAGCAGCTGGGGCCGACGACGCCCGTGCTGGGCGTGTGCCTGGGGCACCAGTGCATCGGCGAGGTGTACGGCGGGACGGTCGGCGGCGCGGGGGAGATCGTGCACGGCAAGACGTCGGCCATCCACCACACGGGCGCAGGGGTGCTCGAGGGGTTGCCGACGCCCTTCGACGCGATCCGGTACCACTCACTGGTGGTGTTCCCGGAGGACCTGCCGGAGAGCCTGGAGGTGACGGCGTGGACGGACTCGGGGCGCATCATGGGGCTACGGCACAAGGAGCACCCGGTGCACGGGGTGCAGTTCCACCCGGAGTCGATCATGACGGTCGTGGGCAAAGACCTTCTCAGGAACTTCCTGGCAATGTAGGCTAGGCTGAGACGGCACTCTCCAATTGGAGGTCAACTACGTTCCGGGGGGTTTGCCGGCGGACCAAATCAGATTGTGCCTGGAGCAAGCAGCCAGCTTTGTGGAAAGGGTGGAGGCGCTGCTGGAGGAGCAATAGCCGCGCGGCAAGCGCAATGGCGATTGGAGGAATCCTGTTGGTCGAGACTCCATACAAGAATCAAAGCCGAGTCTTTCTCGCTCAGGCGGAAGATGAACTAGCACATGGCGACCTGTATCAGGCCGCCGAAAAGGGCTGGGGGGCGGCCGCACAGATCGTCAAGGCCATCGCAGACGCTCGCGGCTGGGAGCACGACAGCCACCGGCACCTGTTCAACATTGTTCGCCGATTAGTGGACGAGACTGACGACGACTCACTCTCGGTGTTGTTCTCAGAGGCTAACCTGCTGCATGTCAATTTCTATGAGGGCGAGCTATCGTCGAGGCAGGCCGCCTACCACCTGTCGCATGTTGTTGAATTCGTGAACAAGGTGGAGGGGCAGTTGGAGTAGGGCTTTCAACCCCGACGTCCGAGTTTCCGTTGGAGTTGGTCATGATTCGAGAAGCCATTGGCGCATTGATCGAGGGGCGGTCGCTGTCCTCCGAGGAGGCGTCTGGCTGCATGGAAGAGATCATGTCAGGCACGGCGACGCCGGCGCAGATTGGCGCGTTTGTGACGGCGCTGCGGCTGAAGGGCGAGACCTCCGACGAGATCGCGGGGATGGCGCGCGTGATGCGGGCGAACGTGCTGCGCGTCAACGTGCCGGGGCCGGTGGTCGACGTGGTGGGCACGGGCGGCGATGGGCTCAACACCTTCAACATCTCGACGGCCGCGGCGCTGACGCTGGCGGCGTCGGGGGTGAAGGTGGCGAAGCACGGGAACCGCGCGGCGTCGAGCTCGGCGGGGGCTGCGGACGTGCTGGAGGCCTGCGGGGTCAAGCTGGAGCAGACGCCGGAGGGCGTCGCGCAATGCGTGGAGGAGGCGGGCATGGGGTTCATGTTCGCGCCCGCGTTCCATCCTGCCATGCGCCACGCGGCGGCGCCGCGCCGGGAACTCGGCATTCGCACGGTGTTCAACATTCTCGGACCGCTGACCAACCCGGCCTTCGCCGACGCACTGGTCGTCGGCATCGCGGACCCGTCGTTCGGGCAGCGGATGGCGGAGGCGTTTCTGCAGCTTGGGACGACGCGGGCTATGGTGGTCCACGGCTCCGACGGCGCGGACGAACTGACGCTGACCGGGCCGTCGCAGGTGTGGGAGGCGAAGGACGGCGCGGTGACCGCCTACGAGGTGCGTCCCGAGGACGTGGCGCTGGAGCCATGCTCGCCGGACGACCTTAAGGGCGGCGTCGCGGAGGAAAACGCGGAGACGATGCAACGGGTGCTGGGCGGCGAGCTTGGGCCGCTGCACCGGGCCGTCGCGCTGAGCGCGGGGGCGGGCATGCTGGTCGCGGGTACCGTACCGGACCTGAAGGAGGGCGTGGCAGCGGCGCGGCGGGTGCTTTCGAGCAAGGCGGCGCTGGAAACGCTGAGGAAGATGGCGGAGGTCAGCCAGAGCGCCTAGCGCCCGGGAGCATTGCAGGTATGGCAACGATTCTGGACAAAATCGTCGAGGCGAAGCGGGAGTCGCTGGAGCGGGCCATGGCCGAGACGCCGCTGGCCGAGCTGGAGCGGCGCATGGCGGATGCGCCGGCGGCTGTGCCCTTCGCGGCGGCGCTGACGGGCGACGACATCCGGCTCATCGCAGAGGTCAAGAAGGCGTCGCCGTCGGCCGGGCTGCTGCGGGCGGACTTCGACCCGGCGTGGCTGGCGTCGACGTACGCGGCGAGCGGCGCGGGCGCGGTCTCGTGCCTGACGGACGCGCACTTCGAGGGGACGCTGGAGCACCTGCAGCAGGTGAAGGACGCTGTAGCCGCGACCGGTGTGCCGGTGCTGCGCAAGGACTTCCTGACGCACCCGTACCAGCTCTACGAGGCGCGCGCCTATGGGGCCGACGCCGCACTGCTCATCGTGGCGGTGCTGTCGGCGGCGCAGCTCGGCGAGTTGCTGGGCGCGGCGCGGGAGGTGGGCATTCAGTGCCTCGTGGAGGTGCATGACGAAACTGAGATGGCTGTCGCGGCGGATGCTGGAGCGGAAGTCATCGGGATCAACAACCGCGACCTGCGCACGTTCAAGACGGACCTCGCCGTAACGGGGCGCCTCGCGTCGAAGGCGCCTTCAGGCGCGGCGCTGGTCAGTGAGAGCGGCATTCGCGACCGGGGGGACATGGAGCGGCTTCGCGACCTCGGAGCGCACGCGGCGCTGGTGGGCGAGGCCATCGTGACGCAGCCGGAGCCGGGGGCGAAGATCCGCGAGCTGCTCGGGGTTGCTGTCCCCGCGCAGGGGGCGTCATGAGTATGACGGTGGTGAAGATCTGCGGACTGCGCGACGTGGAGCACATGGCCGCGGCAGCGGAGGCGGGCGCGGACCTGGTGGGCCTGAACTTCCTGCCGACGGTGCGCCGCTACGTGCCGCCGGAAACGGGCGCCGCGCTGGCTTCGGCGTTTCGGGAGCAGCACCAGGGGCCGAGGCTTGTGGGACTCTTCGCGGACCAGCCCGTCGAGCACGTGAACGCCGTTGCCAAGCTGGTGGGGCTGGACCTTGTGCAGCTCTGCGGCAGCGAGGGGCCAGAGTACTGGGCGCGGGTGGAGCCATTGGTCATCAAGGTCGTGCACGTGCCCACGCCCGCATCCGGGGATACCGACGACGAGTACGCGGCCGTGGAGACGGTGGAAGCGCGGTTGCACTCCATCAACGACGCGGGACACATGGCGCTGCTCGACCGGCAGTCGCCGGTGCAGCCGGGCGGGATGGGACTGACGTTCGACTGGAGCATCGCGCGGGAAATGGCCGCTCTCGGCCACCGGTTCATTCTCGCGGGGGGGCTGACGCCGGAGAACGTCGGGGCGGCCATCGACGAGGTGGCGCCGTGGGGCGTTGACGTCTCGAGCGGCGTCGAGACCGAGGGGGTCAAGGACATCGCCAAGATTCGCCGCTTCGTGGCGGCGGCCAGACAAGGAGCCGCTCTATGACCAGCGAGCAACGGCTGCCCAACGAACAGGGGCGGTTCGGCGACTTCGGCGGGCGCTTTGTGCCGGAGACGCTGATGGCGGCGGTCGAGGACCTGCGCATCGGCTACGAGGAGGCGCGGGAAGACGCGGGCTTTCAGGCGGAGCTGACGGGGCTGCTGTCCACGTACGTCGGGAGGCCGACGCCGTTGACCTTCGCGGCCAACCTGACGGCGCACTTCGGCGGGGCGCGCATCTACCTGAAGCGCGAGGACCTGGCGCACACGGGCGCGCACAAGATCAACCACGCGGTGGGGCAGGCGCTGCTGGCCAAGCGCATGGGCAAGCAGCGGATCATCGCGGAGACGGGCGCGGGACAGCACGGCGTCGCAACGGCGACGGTGTGCGCGCTGCTGGGCATGGAGTGCGTGGTCTACATGGGCACGGAGGACATTCGGCGGCAGCAGCCGAACGTCTACCGGATGAAGCTACTCGGCGCGCGGGTGGAGCCGGTCGACAGCGGGTCGCGGACGCTGAAGGACGCGATCAACGAGTGCATGCGGGACTGGGTCACCAACGTGCGCACCACCTTCTACCTGCTGGGGAGCGTCGTGGGGCCGCACCCGTACCCGATGATGGTGCGGGACTTCCAGAGCGTCGTGGGACGCGAGGCGCGGGCGCAGGTCATCGCCGCGGAGGGGCGGCTGCCCGACTACGCCGTCGCGTGCGTGGGCGGCGGGAGCAACGCCATCGGGCTCTTTCACCCCTTCATCGCGGACGAGGAGGTGGCGCTCGTGGGCGTCGAGGCCGGGGGGCTTGGGCTGGAGACGGGCAGGCACGCGGCGCCGCTCTCGGGGGGCAGGCCGGGCGTGCTGCACGGGTCGCACTCGTACCTGATGCAGGACGAGGCCGGGCAGGTGATGGAGACGCACAGCGTGTCGGCGGGCCTCGACTACCCGGGCGTCGGGCCGGAGCACTCGTACCTGAAGGACATCGGACGGGCGACGTACGTCTCGGCGACGGACGACGAGGCGCTGGAGGCCTTCGGGCTGCTGTCGCGGACGGAGGGCATCATCCCGGCGCTGGAGCCGTCGCATGCGCTGGCATACGTGGCGAAGCTCGCGCCGCAGGCTGGGGCGGGCAAGGTCATCGTCGTGAACCTGAGCGGCCGCGGGGACAAGGACCTGCAGGAGGTTATCCGCATCATGGACGAACGCGGCGGGCCGGAAGGAGCGGCGTGATGGTCATCGGCAAGGAGCGGACGAGCTGGTACAGCGACCACCCGCTGGAGTGTACGTGCGCGCAGTGCGAGGCCCGGCGCGCCGACGACCGCCGTTTCCAGGACATGACGCAGGGCCGCAAGGTGGGCCGCAACGAGTCGTGCCCGTGCGGCAGCGGCAAGAAGTACAAACGCTGCCACGGGGGGTAGGGGGAGGGCTCCTTGTCCCGCCCTCACGCGGGCAGCTACAATGGAGTCACCCACTCCACCCCTGGATGGACGCCATGACGACTTACAGCATCCGCGAACTCAAGGCCAAGGCCGGGCAGATTCTCGACAGCCTCGCAGAGGGCGAGGAGGTCATCATCACGCGCCGGGGGAAGCCGTGCGCGCGGTTGGCGCCCATCGCACCTGGGGCGGGAACCCCGTTGACGCCGCTGCAGAAGAAGTACGCCCACCTGCCCGACCTGTCACTTGAACAAATCCAACGCTTCAGGGCGGAAATGAACGACGCCTGGAAAGAGAAATTTGAGGACATCCCGGGCGACGATGCCAAGTAGTCCGCCGGTCTATGTGACCGACACCCACGCCCTGTGGTGGTATTTGAAGGCTGATGCCCGCCTTTCCGCCAATGCCGCAAGTGTCTTTCGTCAGGCTGCTGCGGGAGAAGCGACCATCATCGTTCCGGCCATAGTCGTGGCTGAGTTGTATTTCCTCTCAGTAAAGATGCGCGACCCCGTTGTGCCCGCTGAGTTTCTACTGGATCTGACCGCATTTGGGATGATCTTGAAGGACACCGGCGGAGAGCAACTCGCATTGCTGGGCGCTTTCCCGGAAATCCCCGACATTCACGACAGGCTCATCGCCGCTGAAGCCGTTGTGCATGAAGCCGTGCTGATCACGGTGGATCGCCTTCTAGCCGCGTCTCCAAACGTGGAGACCCTCTGGTAGCATGGCGCCATGATCATTGACTCACACGTACACGTTTACCCGCCGTCGTTTCGCGAGCGGCGGGAGGAGATTGCGCGTCGCGACGCGACCTTCCGCGAGCTGTATTCGAACCCACAGGCCGTGCTGGCCAGTGTGGACGACCTGCTGGTTGCTATGGATGAGGCGGGCGTCGACGCGGCGGTGGCGGTGGGGATCGGGTGGACGGACCCCGGCGTTGCGCGGGAGGCGAACGACTACCTGGCGGAATGCGTGGCGCGAAGCGGCGGGCGGCTGCTGGCCTTCGGGTCGGTGAACCCCGCGTGGGGCGACGACGCGCTTGCCGAGGTGGAGCGGTGCGCGGAGGCGGGGCTCGCGGGCGTCGGGGAGCTGCACCCGGACACGCAGGGGTTCAGCATCGACGACGTCTCGCTCATGGGGCCGTTGATGGCGCTCGCGAGGCGGCTGGGGATGCCAGTGCTGACGCATGCGTCGGAGCCGGTGGGGCACAGCTACGCGGGCAAGGGCACGGTGACGCCCGAGAAGGCGCTGCGGTTCATCGAGGCGTTTCCGGGGCAGCCGATTATCGCGGCGCACTGGGGCGGCGGGCTGCCGTTCTACGCGCTTATGCCGGAGGTCAAGGCGGCCCTCGCCGACGCCTACTTCGACTCGGCGGCGTCGCCGTTCCTGTACGCGCCGGACGTCTTTGCGAACGTTGCCCGAGCGCTCGGGGCGGAGCGGATGCTGTTCGGGACGGACTTCCCGCTCATCAAGCACGCCCGGCTGCTGGCGCAGGTGCGGGAGAGCGGACTGTCGGATGAGGAGCAGGCGCTTATCCTGGGCGGGAACGCGGCCGGGCTCTTTGGGCTGGGCGGCTGACGGCGATGGAGACGCTGCCCGACTACCTGCGGCCGGGGCTCGACATCGTGCTGGTGGGGCTGAACCCGTCGATACCCTCGGCGCAGACGGGGCGCTACTTCGCGAACCCGCGGAACCGATTCTGGCGCGCCTTCAACGCGGCGGGGCTCACGCCGGAATCGCTGGGGCCCGAGACGGACCATCGGATGCTCGACTTCGGCATCGGCATGACGGACGTGGTAAAGCGGCCGACGCCGGGGGCGGGCGCGCTGACGGCGGCGGACTTTCGCGCGGGGGCGGCCGAGCTTCGCGAGCGGCTGCTGGGGGCGTCGCCGCGCATCGTCAGCTTCCACGGCGTAATGGCGGCGTCGCAGTACCGGCGGCACGGCGACGGGAGCCGGGAGCGGGTGGCGCTGGGACTGCAGGAGTGGCGCATCGGAGAGTCAGTCGTCTTTGTGACGCCCAACCCAAGCCCGGCCAACGCCAGCTTCAGCCTGGAGGACCTGACCGCGTGGTACGCGCGGCTGAGGGAGTTGCGTGACCAGCTCAAACCGGCCTGAGCAGCTCCGGCTCTTCGTGGCGGTGGCGCTGCCGCCCGAGGTGCGGGAGGTTCTCGCGAGGGCGATCGGCAGGCTCCGCGACGCCGATCTTCGGGGCGTGCGCACCGTTGCGCCGGAGGGCGTGCACGTCACGCTGAAGTTTCTGGGGAATGTGGACACCGGCCTCGTGCCGTCACTTTCCGAGGCGTTGACCGCTGGGGGCGAGGGCGTCGCGCCATTCGAGCTCGCGTTGCAGGGCGTTGGCGCGTTCCCGGACGAGCGCGCGCCGCGGGCGCTGTGGGCGGGGATAGCGGGCGACACCGAGTCCCTCGCGGGGCTTGCGCGGCGTGTGGACGAGGCGTGCGCGACGCTGGGGTTCGCGCGGGAGCGACGCGCGTTCACGCCGCACCTCACCATCGCGCGGCTGCGCGACAGCGCAACTGTCAACGACCGGGACCGCGCGGCACAGGCGCTGGCCGCTATTCGTGCCGACGTGGACGGCAGGTTCACGGTCGACGCGCTGCACCTGATCAAGAGCACGCTTTCCCAAACCGGGCCCACCTACCAGACGCTGCACACAGTCCATCTCCGCCAAAGAGTAGGGTAGGCCGCCGGCGAGTTACCCCGTGTTACCGGAGCACTTTTCCGTCGGCCCCCTCCAAACCGGATGTGCGGCTTTCACCGCATTCGGCTCTCCAGTGTCGTTACAGAGTCGTAGTGCCTAGGGTTGTGGTGGTATTTGTAAGAGTCAGTAGACAATGCTTAGCAGTGCAGTCCACGACTCGAAGGGTTGGTTGTCTGCCGGAACAGTGACCTCTGTGACCTGACCGGGTGCGAGGTCATGTGCGTCCTGAGGGTCAAGGGTGGTGCCGTGTTCTCCGCGCCAGACTATGGTCGAAACTTCGATCGCGTACAGCGTGTTATCCGTGGTGTTCTCAATGGTGCCTTTGAAGGCGTTTACGGCCTTGTCATAAGACAGAACCAAACGTACCCCGTGTTCTGTCCTGTCATAGGTAGCGAAGGGGGTGTTGTTATTACCGTACCGTAGGGGCAGGGGGGGGGAGCTTGGCGTACTCTGTGGCTATCATGGCCATGTCTTGGTTCCACCTTTCGGAGCTCTCTGGACGGTCACGGTCTGACCGGCTATCACAGCCGACGAAAGTGAGTGTGAGGCCAAGCATCACGAGGAGGGTGCCGATTGTAACCAGTTGTTGACTAGGTCGCTGCACGCTTGCCTCCTGAATTGTGGGGGACGGAGCGTGTTGATTCTACCACCGTTGGGACACTACCAACTAAGTTGTGGGCGCGGTTGCCAGTTGCCTCCGTGGACGTTCAAGTGGCAGGGACGGCAGACCACGAGGGGCCTGCGCCGTCGCCGCCACCCACCTCATCCAGAGCACGCTCACGCCTTCGGGCGCGCGGTACGAAACGTTGCACAGCGTACGCCTCCGGCAGAAGGCCGGGTAAAACGGGGCGACGGGCGACTGCGTCCCGCAGCGCCCGGAGCGTGGTATGCTCGATACATGGACGCTATGAGCTTGCGGGGTGACTCCATTGGCAGCGCACGAGGGTAGGTCGCTGGGCATACCGGGCGGCAGGCGGGTGGGACTCGCGATGCTTGGCGGCGGCGCGCTGCTCCTGGCGGTCGCGGGCGGCTTCTTCGGCTACCAGGCCTACATCGACGAGCGATACGAGCCGGTGGTGGTCATCACCACGGAGCCGACGCTGCCCTCTCAGGAGGAACTGCAGCAACTGATCACGCCGCCGACCGATGTGCCCGCAGTTCCCGCGCAGACTCAGCCGGTCACCACCACGCCGCTGCAAGACACCGGCCCCGCACCCTCCGCCGCAACCCTCGGCGAGGTCTATGGGGGCTGGGACGCGGCCCCGCAGGACTGGACAAATCCCCTCTGGGCCAAGGAGCGGGGCGCGCCGGAGTTCACGTCGGGATTTCTGCCGGTCTCGGAGCTGGACCTGCCGGAGTCGGGGCTGGCGCCGGCCACCCTCGTCCGCATCCCCGTCATCGGGCTCGAATCCAGGACGATCGAGCTTGGCATCCTCACGACGGACGAGGGGCACCTCAAATACGAATCGCCGATCTACGAGGTCGGCATCATCCCGGGGCACACCACTCCCGGCGAGCTGGGCAACACCTGGCTGTTCGGGCACCTGGAGAGCCCGCTCAAGGACGAGGGCGCCGTCTTCCGCGACCTTCCCAAGCTCCATGACTACCTTCGATCCGGCGAGCCGGTCTACGTCATCGTCGACAGCGACGACGGCAGCTTCCTGTACCAGGCCACGGAGTTCCGCATCCTCCCCAAGGAGCAGGTGAACTTCTGGGGCTCCGACGGCCGCACCGCGACGCTGGTCTGCTCATGGCCGCGGTTCATCTACGACGAGCGGGTGGTGGTGACGGCGGAGCTGGTGGGGGCGCGGCTGAAGCGGCCACTTTCTTGACGCCCTCGGCGGGGCACTGCTAGCATGACTGAAAGGCAGTGACGGAGACGAGTACCTGGTGTCACCCCCTCCAGCGAGTCCGGGACGGTGGAAGCGGACAGGCGGGCGCCCAGCGAAAATCCCTCCCGAGCCGTGCCCCGAACGGGTGTAGAGATCCACACCTGCTAGGCCGCACCGGAAGCCCACCGTTATCTCGGGCGGGGGCGTGATGGCGCCCTACAAGCGCCAGCGCCGCACAGGGCTGCGGTGTTGGAATAAGGGTGGTACCGCGGGCAACGAGACCCGTCCCTTTTGAGGGACGGGCTTTTTTGTGGGCCGGGAAGGCCCGGCGGGGAGTGAAGCATGTTTCAGCCGGTATCCAGCAAGGTGAACTTTCCGGAGTTGGAGGACCGAACGCTCCAGTTCTGGCGGGACCGCGACGTCTTTCGCCGCACGTGGTCGGAAAGGGAGGGGCAGCCGCTCTTCATGCTCTACGAGGGGCCGCCGACGACCAACGGCACGCCGGGCATGCACCACGTGCTGGCGCGGGTGTTCAAGGACGTCATCCCGCGGTACAAGACGATGCGCGGCTACCGGCCCTTCCGCAAGGGCGGGTGGGACACGCACGGGCTGCCGGTGGAGCTGGAGGTCGAGAAAGAGCTGGGCTTCACCTCCAAGTGGGAGATCGAGAACTACGGCATCGACAAGTTCAACGCGCTGTGCCGCGAGAGCGTGCAGCGCTACAAGGGCGAGTGGGAGGACCTGACGGAGCGCGTCGGGTTCTGGATCGACCTCGACGACCCGTATGTGACCTTCCACAACGGCTACATCCAGACGGGATGGTGGATCATCAAGGAGCTGTGGGACCGGGGGCTGGTGTACTCGGGCTACCGGGTGACGCCTCACTGCCCCCGCTGCGTGACGTCACTCAGCTCGCACGAGGTCTCGCTGGGGTACAAGGAGGACACGCCGGACCCGTCCATCTACGTGCGCTTCCCGCTCGATGCCGAGCAGGACGAGGCGCTCGACGCCGCGCGGCGGATGGGGTGGAGCGAGGCAGGCTGGGACGGCCCTGTGCCGTCGGCGCTGGCGTGGACGACGACACCGTGGACGCTGACGGCGAACATGGCGCTGGCGGTCGCGCCGGACGAGGACTACGCGCTGCTGCGGTCGCCGAACGGCGGGGAGCGGGCGCTGCTGGTCCGCGCACGCATCGAGGACGTGCTGGGCGAGGGCTGGACGGAGGAGACATCGTTCAAGGGCAGCGAGCTGCAGGGGCTGCGGTACTCGCCGCCCTTCGCGAACGCCACGGAAGACGACGGCTCGCCGTTCCCGCACCGCGTGCTGCCGGCGGACTACGTCGGCGTGGACGACGGCACGGGCATCGTGCACACGGCGCCCGCCTACGGGGCGGAGGACTACGAACTCGGGCGCACGTTCGGGCTGCCGACGCACCACTCGGTGGACATGCTGGGCGTGCTGGCGGAGGGCTTTCCGGGGGGCGGCACCTTCGTCAAGGAGGCGGACAGCGCCATCATCGCGGACCTGGAGCGTCGCGGGCTGCTGTACCGCGGCGGCACGATGACGCACACCTACCCCTTCTGCTGGCGGTGCGACACGCCGCTGCTGTACTACGCCAAGCCGTCCTGGTACATCCGCACGACGGCGCACAAGGACGAGATGGTGGCCATGAACCGGGAGATCAACTGGTATCCGGGCCACTTCCAGGAGGGGCGCTTCGGCGAGTGGCTGCGCAACAACGTGGACTGGGCCATCTCCCGCGAGCGGTACTGGGGCACGCCGATCCCCATCTGGCGGTGCGAGCAGTGCGGGCACGACGAGTGCTTCGGCGACCTGGACACGCTGAGGGAGCGGGCCACGGCGGAGACGCGGGGCGTGCTCAATCCGGACGGGCTCGACCTGCACCGGCCGTACATCGACAGCGTCGTGGTCACGTGCGCGGAGTGCGGCAGTGAGGCGCGGCGGACGCCCGAGGTGCTGGACTGCTGGTTCGACTCGGGGGCGATGCCGTACGCGCAGTTCCACTTCCCCAAGGGCTCGCCGGAGCTGTTCAGCGACGGCCGCTTCCCGGCGGACTACATCTGCGAGGGCGTCGACCAGACGCGGGGCTGGTTCTACAGCCTGCACGCGCTGTCGGTGCTGCTGCGCAACCAGCCGAGCTACCGCAACGTCATCTGCCTCGGCCTCATCCTGGACGGCGAGGGCGAGAAGATGAGCAAGACCAAGGGGAACATCGTGGAGCCGTGGGCGGTCATCAACGCGCACGGGGCCGACGCGGTCCGGTGGTACCTGCTGACGGCGGCGCCGCCCGGGAACTCGCGGCGGTTCTCGCAAGACCTCGTGGAGGAGTCGGTGCGGCGGTTCCTGCTGACGCTGTGGAACACGTACAGCTTCTTCGTGACCTACGCGCGGCTGGACGGCTTCGACCCGATGGCGGCGGCGGCGGTACAACCGACGGCGGAACTGGACCGGTGGGCGCTGTCGGAGCTGAACCAGCTCGTGGCGGACGTGACGGACGAGATGGACGGCTACAACCCGACGGACGCGGGGCGCAAGATCGAGGCGTTCGTCGAGGAGCTGTCGACGTGGTACGTGCGGCGCAGCCGGCGGCGGTTCTGGAAGAGCGAGAATGACGGCGACAAGCGCTCGGCGTACCAGACGCTGTACACGTGCCTGGTGACGTTGAGCAAGCTGCTGGCGCCGCTGACGCCGTTTGTGGCGGAGGAGATGTACCAGAACCTGGTGGCGTCGGCGGACCCGGAGGCGCCGGACAGCGTCCACCTCGCCGCGTTCCCTGAGTCCGACGAGGCGCTCATCGACCACGAGCTAGCGGAGGCCGTGCAGGTGGTGATGCGCGTCGTCAGCATGGGCCGCGCCGCACGGAGCAAGAGCCGCGTCAAGGTGCGGCAGCCGCTTTCGGAGGCGGTGGTGATGACGCGGTCGCAGGGCGAGGCCGAGGCGCTGGAGCGGCTGGCGGACCAGGTGCGGGACGAGCTGAACGTGAAGGCCGTGCGCACCATCGACGCGGCGGAGGTGGCGAGGCTGCTCTCGGTGCGGCTCAACGGGTCCGTCGTCGGGCCGAAGTACACGGACCGGCTGCCGGAGCTGCGGCGGGCCTTCGAGGAGGCCGACAAGGCGGCGATCGCGGGCCGGATGCTGGCGGGCGAGACGGCGGCCATCGGCGGCTTCGAGGTGACGAGCGAGGACCTGGAGGTTGCGCCCGCCACCGACGGGGTCGTGGCGGGGTCGCTGGAGGGCGGCTACTTCGTGGGCGTGAACACGGTGATCACGCCGGAGCTGCGGCAGGAGGGGCTGGCGCGGGAGCTGGTGCACAACATCCAGAACATGCGCCGGGCGGCGGGGCTGGACATCTCGGACCGCATCGTCATCACGCACGAGGGCGCCAGCGAGCTGCAGGCGCTGCTGGGCGAGGGGCCGCTGGGCGACTACGTCCGGGGCGAGACGCTGGCCGTCGAGGCGGCGGCGGGCGCGCCGGGTGCGTCCGGCACGCCGGGCGGCGGCTACTCGGAGACGCTCAAGATCGAGGGGATGGAGCTGACGGTCGGCGTCAGGCGGGCCTAAGACTCTTCGGGGTCAGGCGGGAGTCGGAGCAGGAGCTTCAAATTCCACATCCACCATGCCGAACGTGGTTTCCACGGCCTGGTCTCCCTCTCCGGCGGCCAAAAGCTCCGCGCTGTGGTAGGCCATCGCCTCACAGAGCGACATGCCTGGCTCCGGGATGGGTTCCCCTTTCTCGGCCAAGCCCTGAAAGTGAAAGGCCAGCGCCTCTCTGATCATCACCTGCATCTCGTCCCATGTGCTGGCCGTGGCGATGCAGCCGGGAACGTCGGGCGCATAGGCGGCATAGTTGTTGGGAGAACGCTCGAACACTACCGCATAGCTGCGCTTCATCGTTCCCTCCCTTCAAGCCCCGCCTGTTTCAGTATGCGCCGCCAAGTGCCGGTGGCTGCCTGTTGTCCGTACATGATGCCAGCCATCGCGTTCAACAACACGAATGGCCTCCCTGACCTTGGGCATGCAGGCCTAGCGGGAGTCCGCGCCGACGACGGCGGCGTTGGCCTTGTCGTGCAGCGAGTTGCCCTCACGCTCCCACCTCGCCGCGAGGTAGGGGCTGGAGGCGAGGAGCTTCTGCAGCGTCTTGAAGCGCGAGGCGCTGAGCTTGGGCGCGCCGAGGATGCGTGCAGCCTCGCCGGCGGCGCGGGTTCCGTTGAGCACGCCGGTGTCCTTGTCGACGCGCTGCGACCACCGCTCGTGGATCTCCGACTCCCAGCCGCCGTTGGTCGTGACGACCGGTGCAGGTGGCGTTGCCGACGGGGTCGGCGGGGGTTCCGGCGCCGCGGTCACGACGGGAGGAGCCTGCCGCTGGACTGCGGGGGCGGGCTGCGGGGCGGCGGCTGACGGCCTCGGCGTTGAGCGCGCGGGCCTTGGCCGCGACGGGGCGGGCGTCCGGACGGGCGGAGGCGGCGCGGCCTGCACGGGCTCGACGGGCGGGGCCGCCGTGGCGGTCGATTGCTGACTCCTCGACTTGCCCGCGAGCACCTTCCCGATGCCCGGCAATCGCGCCATGCCCGTCGGCTTGAGGCTGATGCTGATGTCGTCGGAGCCGCGGGCGCGGGTGACCTTCACGACGGGGGACGCATCCAGGAACTGCGTGAAGGTACGGTAGCCCATGGAGCGGAAATCAAAGCTGGGGTCAATGCGGGTCATGGTCTGGTGCAAGCGCGAGCCCGCCACCTTGCCCTCGTCGTCGGCGGAGGCGTCGATGGCGCGCTGGACGAGGGCGTCGAGGGAGCGGGAGTCGGCGGGGGCGGTCTTGGGCTCGGTGCCGAGGTAGATGTAGCGGTCGCAGGCGCGGACGAGCGTCGTGGAGACGACGTCGCGTCGGCCTGCGCCGATGACGGTCTTGCCGGCGGAGCGCAGCTTGCTGACGAGGGTGACGAAGTCGCTGTCGGCGGACACGATGACGAAAGTGTCGACGGGGGAGCGGTAGAGGAGGTCGACAGCGTCGATGGCGAGGGAGATGTCGCTGGAGTTCTTGGCCACGCGTGCGGCGTGGAAGTGGTGGACGGCCTCGATGCCGAGCTCGAGGAGCTGGTCGCGCTGGCGGGCGCCGGAGGACCAGTCGGCGTAGGCGCGCTTGACGATGATGCGCCCGAGGTCCGAGAGCTGGTCGAACAACCCCTGGACGGCGCCGAGGCCCACGTTCTCGTAATCGATCAGGACCGCTATCTGCGACTCACTCATGCTAATACGTTACTCTCTCTCATATTGCCCGGCTAGTGTCTGGGGCCATCAGCCGCGGCTAATGGCCGGTATCGTCGAAGGGCTGCTCCTTGATGATACCCTCGTTCAGCAGGGTGGTGACGAGGGATGCCGCGGCCCGGTAGACGGCGCCGACGGTGGAGTCGTCCTCGCCGCGGTGGTCGCCGTGCATGCGTTCGCCGTGCAGTCGGAGGAGGCAGGCGCGGGCGCCGCGGCCGGGGTAGGTGACCTCGACCTGCAGGGGGCCGACGAGGGCGATGGCCTCGAGGAGGCGCTCGACGTCGATGACGGAAACCCAGAGCTTGCCGAGGCAGCGGGGGCAGGAGCCGTTGGGGCTGTAGGGGTCGCGGAAGTCCTCGCGGCCGGTGCCCTGGCAGCGGGGGCACCAGTCACGCAGGCCGTCCAGCCACCGGGCGACGTAGTCTGCCAGGGCGGGGATGTCCGCCGTTGTGGGGTCTGCGTAGACCATTGCCGGGTCCCTTCCGGCGGCCTGACGCGGCCGCTCAAGGGTATTGTACTCCACTCGCCAATGGGGGTTTATTCAGGCGGCGCATTTCCGGCCAGCCGTGCATACCCAATGCCAGAGGCGGGAGCGAATCAACGAAATGCCTTATCCGAGAATCAATGTGTATCTGGAATTGCCAGTTTTGGATACGGATTGTTTTCCAAGACAATTCATAGCTGTTTTAAGAACTCAAAGTCCATGTTGGATGCGCGAGACTCATGTTGTGCAGTGCACTGTCCATGCGCAAAGGGTAGCGAGAGGCGGGGCGCTCGGGCAAGGGGGTTGTGGCAGGGGGGAGGAACACGCATTTGCGCTGGGAGTACCGTTCACTCCTTCGAGAACCTCAGCTTAAGTGGGCAAGTATCTCGTTACCCCAAGAGACTCACCTGTCTTTTCCTTCGGACCACATGGCAATGAGGAGGGCTTTGAACTGATCACCAATGGGGTCCAGCCGGTCCTGATGGGCAAGACTCGTGTCGAGGTCTTCGGCTACGTCATTTACATGGAAGTCACCGCCCGGAGTAGCGGACAGCACCACTATGGCCCCGTCATTGGGACGCAGGAACGTTATCGTCAATTGGTCAAATGCACTGGGGCGAAAACCCAACCGGCTCATGGCGGTCAAGAGAATGGTACGGGTGACGTACTCGGGCATCAGGCGGCAAACGCCAAGATTCGCTCGTCGTCCCCTTCCCTGCCGCCCGCCAATACATGCCCGTGAACGCCGCCATCCAAAACTGATAGTGGCGTTGTCGAAGTGACTCCCGTGTCTTCATAAGCGGGGAAGTTGTCCGGGTAGTCGTCTTCCCACCACCATGCAACGCCTGAGTTCCGAAGGATGCTCTCCAGCTTGCCGTGCTCCCGGTAAGCCCGGATGGCGACGTTGAAGTGACGCTTCAAGCTGTCGACGGCCTCGTCCTGCGTCTTACCATAGGCGGACATGCCCAGCTCGTGGCAGCGAGCTGCGAAGTAGTCTCGATCTTCATGGTAGTACAACCGGCACGTAAGGCTCACGACAACTCTAGAATCCATAGCTTGGTCCCCTGATGTGTGCTCTATGTAAAGTATAGCACTTGTCCAGTCCCTCTCCCAAGAGTCGGCTACAGCAAGCCTGTGAGATGACCTCATCAGGTTGTCTTTGGAGCAGATGGACTGACCGAGAGGGTGGATCACATGCATCTTCGCAGACTCGCCGGGTTACTCACTAGTAGCGCACGGGCATGCCGCCATGCTGCTTGCCCTAGGTCTGGCTGCAGAGTCGCTTCGGGTGCGGTCAAGACAAGTTGATGATCACAGAACAGCATTGATGATGCACAAACGCGTTTGGCGTGTATAGGTGAGTGACAAAGGCTGGAGGGAGCGAGGGCTCTGGTGTCTCCTCTGCTCCTGCGATTCTGACCTGGCGTTGATGTGCAGTGGGGCCGCAATGGCGGTGAGCCGGGCACGGTACGAGGGAGTTTCCGCCGCAAGGGGTGTTCCCGCCTATCGGCGGGACGGGCGATTCGCGAATCGCCCCTACGAGCGGGCGGGGGCGCCTCACCCGCCCCACCCTCTGGATTCCTGCCCCCGTATCGGGGTACGGGGCATGCTTCGCAGGAATGACGATGAGGGGTTAGGCCTTCGCGCTGGGCTGGCGACGGGGCTGTTAGATCCGGCTGAAGCCGCTGCCGGGTCGCTCGGCACCCCAGCCGGCGCCCTGCTCTATCACCCCGTACTCCAGGAGGAGCTTCTGGCTGTAGGTGACCGTGCCGTTGACCTTCTCCGGCGGTTCCGTAGCCAGCAGCAGCGTAGCCCGGGCCATCCACTCCGGCGGCTCCCCGTTCTCGTCTCCAATGTAGCGTGCGCCGCGGTGGAAGACCGCGCCGGCCGTGGAGACGAAGATGGAGGGAGCAAGGGAGGTCACGGCGATGTTGTCATCTTTGACCTCCTCCGCAAGCCCTTGGGTGAACCGCTCGAGGGCGGCCTTGGCGGCGCCGTAGCCGGCGAAACCAGGCAGGTTTACGGACTGCTGAGGGTACGGAGCGCTTCCCGGTCCGACGGCCGAGCCTGAGGAAATATTGACGATAGCGCCGCTCTTGCGCGGGACCATGTCCGCCAGCACGGCCTGGCTGAGGACGAAGGGCGCATGCACCATGATCTGAAAGCTGCGGAGCCATCTGCTGTATGGGAATTTGTGGACGTGCTGGAGGACCGCAAGGGCCGCATTGTTTACGAGGACATCGACGGGGCCGTAAATGCGGCGGGCCTCGTCCACCACGCGGCGGCACTCGGCAGGGTCCGTGAGGTCGGCGGGCAGCGCGGTGGCCTCGCCGCCCGCCTGGCGGATGGCTGAGACAGTGCTCTCCAGCGAACCCGGAAACGGGTGGCTGCCCTCGGTCAGGGTCCGGGCCACGCAGAGGATGCGGCCGCCCTCGGCGGCGACGCATTTGGCGATGGCTTCACCGATGCCCCTGCTGGCGCCGGTGACGATGACGCTCTTTCCGTCCAACTTGCCCACGATGTGCCTCCACGCAGAAGCGCCGCCCGTCGCGTGTCGAGCGGCGCGGGCTAGATCTGGCTGTAGCCGCTGCCGGGGCGGTCTACGCCCATACCTACGCCCTTTTCTATGACGCCGTGCTCCAGGAGGATCTTCTGGCTGTAGGTGACCATGCCGTTCATCTTCCCGGCGGGCTTCGTGGCGAGGAGGAGGACGGATTGGGCCATCAACTCCGGCGGCTCGCCGTTCTCGTCGCCGATGTAGCGGACGCCCTTGTGGAAGACCGCGCCGGCGGTGGGGACGATGATGGAGGGGGAGAGGGCCGATACGGCGATGTTGTCGTCGCGGACTTCGAGGGCGAGGCCCTGGGTGAAGCGTTCGAGGGCGGCCTTGGCGGCGCCGTAGCCGGTGACGGCGGGCGCGTCGGGGGAAGGCGGCGCGTAGGGTGCGCTGCCCGGGCCCCTGGCGGCGCTGGAGGAAATGTTGACGATGGCGCCGCGCTTGCGGGGAACCATGTCCTCCAGCACGCACTGGCTCAGGACGAAGGATGCGTGGACGATGATCTGGAAGCTGCGGAGCCAACTGTCATAGGGGAACTCCGCAACGGGAAGGAAGACGGCGAGGGCGGCGTTGTTGACGAGGACGTCGACGGGGCCGTAGATGCGGCGGGCCTCATCGACGACGCGGCGGCACTCGTCGGGGTCGGCGAGGTCGGCGGCCAACGCAGTGGCCTCGCCGCCGGCCTCGCGGATGGCGGCGACGGTGCCCTCGAGGGAGCCGGGAAATGGGGTTTCCGCCTCGCCGGGTCGGCCCTGGTCACGCATGTAGGTGGTCATGTCGTGACTGCCCTCGCTGAGGGTGCGGGCCACGCAGAGGATGCGGCCGCCCTCGGCGGCGAGGGTCTTGGCGATGGCCTCACCGATGCCTCGGCTGGCGCCGGTGACGATGACGCACTGTCCGTCCAACTTGCCCACGATGTTCCTCCACACGAAATTGCCGCGCCTTTGAGACGGCGCGGCCATGGGTTGCGGTTTGGCTCACCGGGAAGCTACATGACGGGGTGCGGCGCGTCAAGGGACGGGGGAGCTAGGGGAAGTCTCGCATGGCGCGATAGACGCCTTCACTGGTGATGGGCCCTGCGTCCGGGTCCACGTCGAAGACTCCGGGGCGCCTGGACTGCCGCCCGCTCCGAAAGCCACTCCCGGCCAACTCCGAGAGGGCTCTGCCGAGGCTGATTCCCTGCTGCTCAGCCAACGCTCGGGCCACCGCGAGCACATCGTCATCTATGGTTACGGTTGAGCATCATAGAATCAACGCACCATCCAGTCCAGTAGAGCTGCAACCCGCGTTTGCGTTACTGGGGCCGGCACTGAATAATCCCGTCATGGCAGACGAGCATAATCAGGACCTCGAGGCGACGACGCCGGATGGTGACGCACCGCGGGGGCGGCGGTCGGCGTTGGCGGACTGGCTGGCCGCCAACGAGGCAGCCACGCGCGTCGCCATCCTGGTGGCCGCCGGGGCGACGATGGCGATCGGCACGTTCCTGTGGGCGACGGGGCGGCTCGACGTGCAGAACGCCGGGTACGCGGGCGCGCTGGTGATCAACCTGATCGGCTCGGCGACGGTGCTGATTCCGGTGCCGGGGCTGGCGGTGGTCTGCGGTGCGTCCGCCGAGCAGGCGGCGCTGAACCCGTTCCTGCTCGGGATGGCGGGCGGCGTTGGGTCGTCGGTGGGCGAGCTGAGCGGGTACCTTGCGGGGTACACGGGAAGGTCGCTGCTGGAACGCTCGCGGCACTACGCGCGGATCCACGGATGGGTGCGGCGGTACGGCGGGCTGCCGCTGTTCGTGCTGTCGGTGGTGCCGAACCCGGTGTTCGACGTGGCGGGGATAGCCGCGGGGTCCCTGGGGTACTCTGTCAGGCGGTTCCTTTTCTACGTGCTGGCGGGGAAGCTGGTGAAGTACGTGGCCGTGGTGTATGCGTGCCGGTCGGGGATCGACTGGCTCGTCGGGCTGGGGTGACGCCCGGGCCGGAGACGAATCATGCAGGTCTCGCTGGACTCATTCAGGTCTCAATAGAGTTGCATGTGTTGACCATATGGGGGCGTCTTGCCAGCCCGCCTGAGGCCCAAGCGATGGAAGATGAAGAGGCAAGGTTGCGTGTGGCTCCCCGGGTAGGACTCGAACCTACGACCAATCGGTTAACAGCCGATCGCTCTACCACTGAGCTACCGGGGAATTGCAACGGACCGCGAGGGGCGGCCCAATCGTCATTCTAGCACCCCTACGTCTCCGCCTTCAACCGCGCACGGCCTCCGGTGAGGGTGGTGAAGACGCCCACGAGCACCAGCGCTCCGCCGGCCACGCTCGCGACGGGGGGCGCCTCGTCGAGGACGGCCCACGCCAGCAGGCTCGCGCCGACGGGCTCGGCCATGACGGCCGTGGCGACGAGGGTCGCGGGGAGGTAGCCGAGCGACCAGTTGAGCGACGAGTGGCCGACGAGCTGCGGCAGCAGCGCCAGCAGCATGAGCCAGCCGTAGACCTCGACGTCGAAGCCTGTGAGCCGCGAGCCCGTCGCGAGGGCGGCCGCGACGAGGATGACGGCCGCCGCGCCGTAGACGGGCGCGATGTAGCCCAGGATGCTGAGGCGCTCGCGGAGGCTGCGGCCCGCGATGTAGTAGCCGGCAACGGCGACGGCGCCAAGGAAGGCGAGGAAGTCGCCGAAGAGCCGCCGGTCGCCGAGATCCCAGTCGCCCACCGCGATGACGACGACGCCGGCGACCGCGACGGCGATGCCCGCGAGCACGCGCGGCGAGCTCCGCTCTCGGAGGAAGAGGGAGGCGCCAATGGCTACCATGACGGGGTTCGACGTGACGATGACAACGGAGCTCGCGACGGAGGTGTGCTCCAGCGAGGCGATCCAGAAGGCGAAGTGGGCGGCGAGGCAGACCGCCGCCGCGAGGACGAGGCCCCACTGCCGTCGCGTCAGCGACCACAGCGCGCCCCACTCGAACGCCAGGCCGAGGGGGACGACGACGATCGCCGCCAGCGCGAGCCGGTACGCGGCGATGGTCAACGACGGCGCGTCGGCGAGACGGATGATGACGGCCGCGGAGGAGACGGCGGATACCCCCAGCGCCAAGCCGCCGTAGACCACAAACGGCGGCGGTTGGCCACCGAGCCGGATCCGGCGGCGCATCAGGAGGCCTGAGCCATGTAGCGGGCCAGCTCGTCACGGGGGAAGCCGGGCAGCTCGCGGACGCCGTTCGACGTGCGCAGCCGCAGTCCGGCCGACGCCTCGGTCACACGGCCGATGACCGTCGCGGGGATGCCCTCGGCAGCGAGGGCGGCGAGGACGGCGTCGGTGCGCTCGGGCGCGGCGGCGGCGAGCAGCGAGCCGGAGGCGAGCAGCGCCAGCGGGTCGAGGCCAAGGGCGCGGCACACGGCGCTCGTCTCCGGCAGGACGCGGACGGCTGATTCGTCCACCTCCAACCCGGCCTTGGCGGCGGCCGCGAGCTCCGCGAGGCCCGTCGCGAGGCCGCCCTCCGTCGGGTCGTGCATGGCCGTCCCACCCGCCCGCGCGGCGGCCTGCGCGGCGCGGACGACGCTGATGCCCGGCGCGTCAAGGAGGGCGGCGGCCGCCGAGACCTCGGCCTGCGAGAGGCCAGCGGCGAGGAGGGCGTCCGCGGCCTCGTGCGCGAGGACGGAGGTGCCCTCTATGGCGATGCCCTGCGTGAGGATGAGAGCGTCGCCGGGGCGGGCGCCGCCGGGCCAGACGACGGTGTCGCGGGTGGCCTCGCCCAGCATCTGGCCGGACACGATGGGGCGCGTCAGGCCGTAGGTAATCTCCGTGTGCCCGCCCACCAGCGTCACGTCGAGGGCGTCGCAGGCTTGCGTGATCTGCTCGTGGATGGCGATGGCAAGGCTCTCGGGCGCGCCCTCGGGGAGCAGGACGGTCGCAAGGAACCAGCGCGGCGTGCCGCCCATGCAGGCGACGTCGTTGGCGTTCACCTGCACGGCGTACCAGCCGATGCGGTCGGTCGCAAAGGTGACGGGGTCGGCCTTGGCGATGAGGAGGCGGTCGCCGAGCTCGATGACGGCCGCGTCAGCGCCGACGCCGGGGCCCTGCAGCACACGCGGGTCGGGCTGCGCCGTGCCGGACAACAGCTTCGCGAGGACGTCCGCCGGGAGTTTGCCTACGTCCACCTTGCCTCCGAAAGTGTGTCTGCGTGGGCCGAGTCGTCTGCGGCTATAATACCAGCGTCAAGCACATCGCATATTGGAGGAACGCTATGCCCAAGACACACGCCAACCCGGAAGGCATGCACACGCCCACCGGCTACTCGCACGTGGTGAAGGCCGGGGACACGGTCTACATCGCGGGGCAGGTCTCCGTCGCGCCCGACGGCTCGGTTGTCGGCGAGGGCGACGCGGAGGCGCAGGCGGAGCAGGTGTACCAGAACATGCAGACGGCGCTCGCCCACGCCGGCGCGACGTTCAGGGACGTCGTGAAGACGACGACGTACGTGGTGAACGAGGACTGCATCGCATCGACGCGGGCGGCGCGGCTGCGCTACTTCGAGACGGAGCCGCCGGCGTCGACGCTGCTGGTGATCTCGCGGCTGGCGCGGCCGGAGTTTCTGATTGAGATAGAGGCGATCGCGTACGTGGGGTAGGGGGCGCGTCAACGGCTTCGCGGGGAGCGGCTCGCCATGTG
Organism: Chloroflexota bacterium; assembly: GCA_026713825.1. Classification (NCBI taxonomy): domain Bacteria; kingdom Bacillati; phylum Chloroflexota; species Chloroflexota bacterium. Next base: position 51,982 of record JAPONS010000069.1, read on the forward strand.
CAACGCAGCGTTGCGTATGGCGGCGGGGCACCTCCATGTTAAACGCAGCGTTTAATATGGAGCGGGTTCGGGGTCTATATTAAACGCAGCGTTGTGTATGGGGGCGTTTTGCCTCTATACTAAACGCAGAGTTTAATACTGGCGGCGCCACTCGCCGCAACCGGATGCGTGATGACTCAGCAGCCACAGGATGCCACCGGGCGCGCCGGAACGTACGTCCGGCAGCCGACAGGCTACGCGGCGTTCATCCCCAGGACGCTGCCGCCCGACCTACCGCTGGACGCGGTATCGCTTCAGGGCGTGCTCTCGCAGGCCGACCTGGCTCTGGGCCGGCTGGACGGCGCAGCACTCACCCTGCCGGACCCCGATGTCTTTGTCTTCATGTACATTCGCAAAGAAGCGCTGCTTTCCAGCCAAATCGAAGGAACGCAGAGCTCGCTGCAGGACGTGCTCGCCGTGCAGGGACAGCTCTTTGCCCCGGCCAGGCCCGTCGACGCGGCCGAAGTGGTCAACTACATCGGCGCAATGGAGCTTGGGCTGCAGCAGCTCGAAACGCTGCCGGTTTCCGTGCGCCTCTTGCGCAATATCCACCGCCGGCTGCTCCAAGGCGTCCGGGGGTCGCACCTCACGCCCGGCGAGCTACGGACATCGCAGAACTGGGTCGGCCCGCAGGGGGCCAGCATTCGGAACGCCGCCTTCGTGCCGCCGCCGCCAGACCTTGTGCTGAACGCCCTCGGCGACCTGGAGCGTTTCCTGCACGCCGAGGACGACCTGCCCTTGCTCATCCGCATCGGCCTCGCCCACGCGCAGTTTGAAACCATACACCCCTTCCTTGACGGCAACGGGCGGCTTGGCCGGCTGCTCATCACCTTTCTCCTGACAGAACGGGGAATTCTCCACAAGCCGACCCTCTACCTCTCGCACTACTTTGCCCGCAACCGGCAGCGGTACTATGACCTGCTGCAGGCAGTGAGAGACACGGGCGACTGGGAGGGGTGGCTCCGCTTCTTTCTTCAGGGGATCGTGGAAGTTGCCGGAGAAGCCGCCGACACGGTCCGGCGCATTCAATCTCTACGCGAGGACGACAGGGCGGCGGTGTCAAACGCATTCGGCAGGGCCGCCGCAAACGGACTCCGCGTGCTTGAGCGGCTGTACGGAGAACCCTATGTGAACGTGTCCCGGATCCAGGAACTGACGGGTACGTCCTACGCCGGCGCCAACCAGCTCGTGTCGCGCATGGTGGAATGCGGCATTCTAGAGGAGATAACTGGGCAAGCTCGAAACAGGGTCTTCGCCTATAAGCGTTACATGGACCTGTTCGAGACCGCCTAACGCCTACGCCAGGTCCACGTCTGTGGCGCCGTCTGCGGTACGGCCCTCGGTGGGGGACCAGCGGCTTACCATGCTCGAGGACTGGAGCCACTCCCGGACGGCGGCGCGGAGGGCGCCGGTGCCCATGCCGTGCACGACGCGGACGCGGGCGTGGCCGTCTTGCAGCGCGCGGTCGAGGAAGGGCGGGAGGCGGTCGAGGGCCTCGTCGACGCGCATGCCACGCAGGTCGAGCTGCGCCGCCGGGAGCTGCTGCAGGGCGCTGACGGCGGGCGACTCGCCGTTGGGCTCAGTCGAGGGCATGGGCTGCGACTTTCGGGTGTAGCGCTTGCGCGTCGATTCGGCGGCTTGCGCGGCGGCCGGGTCGCGGTGGAGGACGTGGTCGAGGGGCACCTGCGCGCGCAGCACGCCGACGGCGACCTCCAGCATGCCGCGGTCGTCGGGGGCGGCCATGACCTGCGCGGGGCCCGGGAAGCCGCGGACGCGGACGGTGTCGCCGGGGCCGAGGCTGTGGAGCCACTCGGCGCGGTCCTCGCGCTTGGGGCGCCATCGCGGGGCGCGGAGCCCTCGACGCACGCTCTGCACGGACGCCACGGCCTGTTGCACCTCGGCGAGTGCCTCCTGCTGCGGCGCGGCGGGCGTGTTCAGGAGCGCCTGCTCCGCCGCCTTCAGCCGCCCCATGAGGTCGTCCGCCTGCGCCTGCAGGTCGTGGCGGGCGGTCTCCATCTGCTCGACGCGCAGCTCCCGCAGCCGCTCAAGCTCGGCCTCCGCTTGCCGCCGGAGCTCCTGCGCCTCGGCGAGGGCGGCCTCGCCCTCGGCGCGCACGTCGGCAGCGGCCTGGCGCTCCTCGACGACCTCGGCCAGCAGCTCCTCGACGCGGCGGTGCTCGGGCGAGAGCATCGCCTCCGCCCGCTCGACGACGCCGTGGGGGAGGCCGACGCGCTCCGCGATGGTCAACGCGTAGCTGCGGCCCGGCAGCCCGACGGTCAGGCCGTAGGTCGGCGCGAAGGTCTCCGGGTCCAGCTCTACGCTGGCGTTCACCATGCCGGGCGTCTCCTGCACGAAGGCGGCGACGCGGCGGAGGTGGGTGGTGGCGATGGTGGTGACGTCTATCTCCAAGAGGCTCTGCAAGACAGCCTCGGCGAGGGCGGCGCCCTCCTCGGGGTCGGTGCTGGAACCGAGCTCGTCCATGAGGGCAAGCGAGCGCGACGTGGCCTGCGAGAGGATGCCCCGCACGCTGGTCATGTGCGAGGTGAAGGTGGAGAGCGACTGCGCGATGCTCTGCTGATCGCCGATGTCCGCGTAGACGCCGTCGAAGATGGGGAGCACGGTGCCGGGCTCGGCGGGCGTCTGCAGCCCGGCCTGGTGCATGAGCGCCATGAGGCCGAGGGTCTTGAGCGCGACGGTCTTGCCGCCGCCGTTGGGCCCGGTGATGAGCAGGATGCGCCTCGGGGCGTCCTCCCCGACCTCGGGCGCGACGTGGCCGAGGTCGAGCGACAGGGGCACGACACGGCCCTTGAGCAGCGGGTGCCGCGCGCCGACGAGGCGCACGTCCTGCAGGCCCTCGTCCGCCGTCGCCGCCGGGTTGGCACGGAGCGCGAGGGCGTATCGCCCCCTCGCGAGCGTGGCGTCGAGGCGGGCCAGCAACGACTGCGTCAGCTCGACCTCGTCGGCGTAGTCGCCGATGGAGAGGGAGAGCTCGCGGAGGACGCGCTCCTCCTCTCGGGTCTCGGCCAGCTTCAGCTCGCGCCACTGGTTGCCGAGGGACACGGCGGCGAGGGGCTCGACGAAGATGGTCTCGCCGCTGCCGGAGACGTCGTGGACGAGGCCGGGCATGCGGCTGCGCATCTCCACGCGCACGGGCACGACAAGGCGGCCGTTGCGCTCGGTCACCAGCGGCTCCTGCAGGACGCGCCGGGTGCGGTCGGAGCGGACGAGGCGCTGCAGCGTATCCTCCAGCCGCCCGTAGGCGATGCGCGCCTGGGAGCGGATCTCCCGCAGCGCGGGCGACGCCGCGTCCTCGACCTGCCCGTCGACGCCGATGGCGCGGAAGATGGCCGTCTCGCGGGCGTCCATGTCTGGGATGTTGCGCGCCAGCGAGGCGAGGGCGGGGCAGTCCCGGTCGTGACGGAGGAAGGCGTTCCGCGCGAGGCGGCCGGCGCGCAGCGTCTCGGCGACGGCGCGCAGCTCCAGCCCGGTGAGGACGCCGCCCTTGGCGGCCCGCTGCGCCTCGACGGAGACGTCGCCGGCCTCGCCGAACTCCATGCTGCCGCCCACCTCGAGGAAGAGGCGGGCCTCCGCGGTCTCGCGCTGCCGCTCGGCGACGGCGCCGGGGTCGGAGGAGGGCGTGAGGGCGAGGGCCTCGCGGCGGCCTAGCATGAAGCCGGTATTCGAGGCGAGCTGCTCCAGCACCGCCGGGAACTCCAGCAGCTCCAGCGAGCGTGAGCGCAAAGCGTCCGCCGTGCCGCCGTCCAAAGCGTCTGCAGGTGCGGTCTCCACAGTCCCTCCCAGTGACAATTGTACACGAGGCCAAAGCCGGACCTGTTTGACAAGCCCGGAGGCCTTAGCTATCATTCGGCGTTCTGTCAGTCATTCGCTTAGGGGAGCGTATGGTCATCAGGCGGGTCATTGCCTTGGCGCTGGCGCTGGCGCTGGCGCCCATGCTTATACTGGCCTTACTCACGTCACAGGCCTGCGGCACGGTCCTTTCCTCTGACTTCTACAAAGAGCAGCTGCGCGAGGCCGACATCTACAACTTCCTCTACGACGAGCTTCTTCCCGTCGCCGTAGAGGAGGGGTTGCACAACGCCGATGGGGTCGCGCCGGCGTTCAAGTTGGACGCTGATTTTGTAGTGACAAGCATCAGAGACGCGCTGCCGCCCGATTGGCTGCAACAACAGACGGAGGGGGCCATCGACAGCCTCGGGCCGTACCTGCTGGGCCAGTCCGACTCCTTCACCCTCACCATCAGCCCCGACGAACGGGCAGAAGCAGTCGAGGCCGCCATCATCGCCCTCATAGACCGGGTGGACCTGCACCAGTGGCTCCTGGAGGAGAGGGCGCCGGAGACTGTCCAGAATCGCCTGGACAGCCAAGACCTGCCTTTGGGCATCCAGCTCACCTCCGATGAGGCTCTCGTCTCCTTGGAGCGGGTGGTGACGCCTGAATACGTGCGGTCGCAGCAGACGGGAGCGGCCAAGGCCCTGGCGGCCTACCTCACGGGCCGCAGCGACTCCTTCAGCTTCACCTTCGATTTCTCCGACCGCGCCGCGCCGCTGGAGGAGGAGATGACCGCCATCCTGGACCGGGCCGACCTCTCGGGCTACGTGCGGCAGGAGGCGCTGGATCCCGCGCTGGACGAGAACGTGACCGAGGACGTGGCCCTGCCCTTTGACGTTGTGGTCTCCCGGGAGGAGATCCGGGCGGCCATCGAATCGGCAATTACGGATGAGTGGCTGGCCGTCGAGTCCCGGCGGCTTGTGGACGCCGCTGTACCCTACATCTCCGGCAGGAGCGACGGATTTGCGCTACGGATTTCATTGCGGGAGCGCACTGAGGCCTCCATTCTGGCGCTGACTGAGGCGGTGAAGAAGACCTACGCGGACCGCCTGGAAGCCGCGCCGCCATGCACCCCGGCCCAGGCGCTCGCGCTGGCCCGGGGCAACCCCGTGGGCCTGTGCAGCCAACCGGGCGTCACCGCCGACGGCTTCCTCAGGGACGCGGGCGTTGACGTTGACGCATTGTTGAGCGCGGCCGTCCACGATATGGCACCCGGCGAGGTCACCTTCACGCATGAGGACCTCACTGAAGCAACCCAGGGCGGGGAGGATTCGGACCTCATTGCCGAGGTGCGCGAAGCCATGCGCGACGGCTGGACCGTCTCTGAGGAAGACCTGCGGGATGCGCTGGCGGGGCAGGACTCCGGCCTGGTGGATGCCCTGGACACGGTGCGCGAGGGGTTCAGTGAGGGCTGGACGTGGACGGAGGAGGACCTGCGGGAGGCCATTGCGGACCCGGACTCGGCCGATGCTGAGGAATCTCTGGACGCCTTTGATCTGGCGCGTGACGGGGTGAACAGCCTGCGGATCGTGGGGCCCCTGCTGCTGGCGCTGTCGCTGGGACTGGTCGCCGGAGCGGGACTCCTGGGCGGGCGAAGGTGGCCGGTGAAGCTCGGCTTGGGGGGCAGCGCCCTCCTGGCGGCGGCGCTGGGCGCACTCCTGGTCACCTTTATCGCGGCCGGCCTGGGCGGCGTGGTGTCCGACGCCCAGGCGGAGGCTGCTGCTGAAGCGGCGCAGACCCAGGGCGATGAACGGGTGGAAGCCCTGCTGTCGGCCAAGCTGCTAGGGGTTGTGGACCGGGGCATCGGCCGCGTAATCGGCGGCATGCGGCTACAGGCGCTGCTCCTGGCGCTGCTGGGCGCCGCGGCCGTCGCGGGCGGCGTCGTCTGGGCCCGCCAGAAACCGCGGCAAGCGCCGACTCCAGAGGGCGGCGCTCCGGGGCGGCCGCCACCCCCCGCGCCTCAGGAGAAAGCGCCGCCGGTCGACGAGGAACCCACAGAGGACAGCGGGCCGCAGGAGGGCGATGCTCCACCGGCCAGCGAAGACAGTCCTGAGGAGCCGGAAGCATCACCTGATGGCGCACCGTCCGGCGAGGAGAGCGGGCCGCAGGAAGGCGATGCCTCTACTGGCGACGCTCCACCGGCCGATGATAGCGAGCCTGAAGAGCCTCAAGCGCCTGACGAGAACCGGCCTGTCTAGCCGCGCCGCGACACCTCGCCAAGGAAGCCCAGCAGCAGCCGGTTGTACTCCTCCGCCTTCTCCAGTTGGGGCCAGTGGCCGCAGAAGGGAATCAGCGTGCAGCGGCAATCCCTGATGGCGAAGACCACCTTGATGGCCGCGTCGATGAGGATGGGCTGGTCCTCTTCGCTGTAGAAGTAGGGCTCGTCGCGGCCGTGAAGGAGGTAGGTGGGCGCGGTGATGGCGGCGTAGACCTCGTCCGACGTGGCGGCCCGGCCCCGGCTGATCTGCCCGATGGCCTCGTCGATCACGCGCTGCAGCAGGTCCGGGTCTGAAAGGGAGTCGAGGCGGAGCTGCGCCGTGGCGTCGATCTCAGAGTGGTCGCGGTCGTAGAAGAAGTCTGCGGTGGCGTTGCGCATGTCCTCGTAGGTCAGCTGCGGCTTTGTGAGCATGGCGCGGGCGAAGTTCATGCGGGCCGTCTGGCCGAGCAGCGGGACGATGGGCTTCGTCGCCTCCGTGTCCACCCGCGGCTCGCCGCCGCTGAGGGTCAGGCTGCGCACGCGGTCCGGGTAGCGGGCAGAGAAGTTGGTGGCCGCCATGCCGCCGCCGGAGTTGCCGGCAAGGTGCGCCCGGTCAATGCCGTGGGCGTCGAGGAACGCAGCCATGCCCTCCACTGCGTTGCCCGGCGAGGTGCGCCCAAAGCCGGGCGAGTCCGGCGCGAGGACGCGGTAGCCCGCCTCCGCGACGGCGTCCAGGTTCAGGCGCCAGCACTGGTAGGCGGAGACGCCCGCGCCGCCCGTGTGCATGAAGACGACGGGCTCTCCCGCCGGGTCGCCGAGCTCATAGTAGAAATACTCGATGCTGCCGTCGCCGACGGGCACGGTTATCGTCTTGCCGTCCTGGATGTTCACCATAGCGCACTACTCCTCACATACGACGCCATCGCCGTCTCCGTCGCGGGCGCCGGGCACGAGCTCCGCCGGGAACCCCCTGCCGGGGCCGCTCGACCCCTGCAGGCGCGGCTCACCGGCAGCCTCCGCGTCGTCGCAGGAAGCATAGGTGCCATCGCTGCCGGGCGCAACGGTGGGCGTTGGGTCAGGCGAGCCGGAGGACGACGCGGGGCGTCGCGCCTCGCACACGACGCCGTCACCGTCGCCGTCACGGGCGCCGGGCACGATCTCCGCGGGGAAGCCCCATCCCTCGCCGATGCTGCCCTGCACGCGCTCCTCCCCCGCGGCCTCGGCCTCATCGCACGAGGCGTATGTGCGGGCGGTGGAGGGCGCTGGGGTGGCCGCGGCTGTTGGCGACGGGCTGGTGGCCGCAGTTGATGTTGCGGTGGGAGCCGGGGTGGACGCCGCGGGCGTCGGGGTGGCGGTGGCGTCGGCGGGCGCAGGGGCTGACTGAGGGGTGGCAGTCGCTGGAGCGTCCACCTCGCACACGATGCCGTCACCGTCGCCATCGCGGGCGGAGGGTACGCTTGCGGCGGAGAAGCCCACCCCGGGGCCAATGTAGCCCTGCACGCGCTCCTCTCCCGCGGCGGCGGCCTGGTCGCAGGTCGTGTATACCCTGACCGGCGCAGGCGTTGCGGAGGGCACGAACGTGGACGTCGCGGTGGGCAACGGCATGGCCGTGGGTTGCGCGCTCGCGGCCAGCACGACCTCGCACACGACGCCGTCACCGTCGCCGTCGCGGTTGTTGGGCAACAGGGACGCGGGGAAGCCCCATCCCTCGCCCACCCCGCCCTTCACGCGCGGCTCCCCGGCAGCGGCGGCCTCGTCACAGGAGGCGTACGCGCGAATAGGCTGGGGCGCGGCGGGCTGGGCTACGAGCGCCTCGCCGGCGGCCTCGAATTCAACGACGCCATCGCACGTCTTCAGCATATCCTGCAGGGCGATGGTCTCGGCATGGGTTGCCGTCAGGCCCCACGTCTGCTTTACCCCCGCCCAAGACGAGGCGTACTCACACCAGTACGCCTCGTCCGGCGGCCGCCACTCCTCCGGGCCTTTCGCGCCCTTCTCGCGGTTGACCAAGGCGGTGACGGCGATGAGGTGCGCGTCATCGCCGAGGCTGTTGGCGAACTGCCTCTTGCGCTCCGCTGACCACGCCCAGCCGCCGGAGCGGTGCGCATTGGCAAGGGGCACCAGGTGGTCGATGTCCAGATCGCGGGGGTCCGTGTAGGTGGCGCCGGTGTACGGGTCCAGCCATCGGCCGGCCTCAACGCTGCACCGGCGGTCATCGCGGTAGGTCACCCGATCCCTGCTCTCCGCGACGAGCACCTCCTGCCGCGTGTCCTGGCAATCGCCATCGTCGTCAACCCAATGGGGCCACTCGTCCCGGTCGTAGGGCGGCAGGTCGTCCGGCGGCTCCGCGATGGTGAGGGAGAGGTCGACGGGGATGGGCGTCGCGGGGGATGGCGCGACGCTGTCAAGGAGGTCGCCGCACGCTGCCGCAGAGAGCAGCAGGGCAACGAGGAGGACGCGACGTGCAAGGGTCATGCAGTCGATTATACGGACGTAAAGGCGCGAAAACGCAGCGCAAAGGCCCTGCATTGCGAGCCCTTTGGCCATTCACCCGGGTGACGGCGCAGCCGCTACTCCGTCACGCGCAGGTGCAGGTCGTCGAGCTGGGACTGCTCGACCTCTGAGGGGGCGTTGAAGAGGAGGTCTGAGGCTGTCTGGGTCTTGGGGAAGGCGATGACCTCTCGCAGGTTGTCCTCGCCGGCGAGGAGCATGGCGACGCGGTCGATGCCCATGGCGATGCCGCCGTGGGGCGGCGCGCCCGACTCCAGCGCGGAGAGCAGGTGCCCGAACCGCTCGGTCATGCTCTCCTTTGAGAACCCCAGCAGCCCGAAGACCTTCTCCTGCATCTCGCGGGTGTGGATGCGGATGCTGCCGCCGCCCATCTCGTAGCCGTTGCAGACCAGGTCGTACGCCTGCGCGCTGGCGGCGCCGGGGTCGGTGTCCAGCAGCGGCGCGTCCTCCGGATTGGCCGACGTGAACGGGTGGTGCACCGAGTCCCACCGCTCGCCCTCGTCGTCCCAGCCGAAGAGGGGGAAGTCGACGACGAAGGCGTAGGCGAGCACGTCCGGGTCGGCGAGTTCGCAGCGGCGGGCCACCTCCGTGCGCAGCTCGCCGAGGGCGCTGTAGACTACCTGCTTCGGGCCGCCGACCAGCAGCATCATGTCGCCACCCTTTGCGCCGAGCGTCCGGGCGAGCTCGCGCATGAGCTCGACGGGGAAGAAGCGCGACACCTGCGAGCGCACCTGTTCGGGCTGCAGGTCGCCGGGGTCCGTCCAGTCGCCGTCGAGGGCGATGGTGACGAGGCCCCTCGCGCCACGGCTGCGTGCGAGCTCCGTCAGCTCGTCGACCTGCCGCCGCGGCAGCGAGGCCAGCCCCGGCGCGGCAAAGCCCTTGACGAGGCCGCCCTCGGCGAGGGCGGTGCGGAAGACTTGGAAGTCGCTCTTCAGGACGGTCTCAGCCACGTCACGCAGCTCCAGGCCGAAGCGGAGGTCGGGCTTGTCGCTGCCGTAGCGGTCCATGGCGGCGGCGTGGGAGAGGCGCGGGAAGGGTCGCTGCACGGTCTTGCGCGGCACCAGCTTGGCGGCCATGGTCGCGTACAGCTCCTCGATGAGATCGAGGATGTCCTCGCGCTCCACGAAGCTCATCTCGAGGTCGAGCTGGGTGAACTCCGGCTGGCGGTCGGCGCGGAGGTCCTCGTCACGGAAGCAGCGGGCGATCTGGAAGTAGCGCTCGAAGCCGGCGACCATGAGGAGCTGCTTGAGCTGCTGCGGCGACTGCGGCAGGGCGTAGAAGCTACCCGGGTGCACGCGGCTGGGGACGAGGTAGTCGCGGGCGCCCTCCGGGGTGCTCTTGATGAGGATGGGTGTCTCAATCTCCAGGAAGTCGCGCTCGTCAAGGAAGTCGCGGATGTGCTTGACGATGCGGTGGCGCAGGATGAGGTTGTTCTGCATGCGGCGGCGGCGCAGGTACAGGTGGCGGTGGCGCATGCGGAGCTGCTCGTCGACGTCGCTGTCCTCGTTGATGTAGAAGGGCGGCGGCGAGGAGGCGTTGAGCACGGCCAACGTGCGGACGGCAACCTCGACCTCGCCAGTTGCGAGGTTGGTGTTGACGGTGCCGGCCGGGCGCGGGGAGACCTCGCCCTCGATGCGCAGGACCCACTCGCCGCGGACGCGCTCGGCGTCCTCGTAGGGCGACTCAATGGACTCGGGGTTGATGACGACCTGCACGACGCCGCTGCGGTCGCGGAGGTCGAGGAAGATCAGCCCGCCGTGGTCACGGCGGCGATCGACCCAGCCTGCCAGCGCGACACTGCTGCCGGCGTCGGCGGCCCGCAACGACCCGCAGTCCCTGTCCTTGAGCATGAGGGCTCCCTTCTGGTTGGTATTGGCGGCAAGCGGCGACGCGATAACGCGGTTCCTCGCTCGAAGCCGAGTCTACCCTTCTTTGAGCGCGATTCCGACCCAGAACTCCATTATCGATAAGTCAGAGGTGTCTGAAGAATAACGATGGTCATAGCGTTCGAGTTCAATCCCGCTCCAACGGTAGCCTGAATTCGGCAACCAATTTCGAAATGCATAGTCGAGGGTCATCCCCAGGTTACCGATTGGGCCCCTGTGCTCGAACACTGCGTAATCACACGCCGGGAGGTCGTAACGCACCATGCCGTCCGGCAGCGAACCAACCTCTGAGACCGCCACCCCAGCGACGTAGCGAATCTCGTCAGTTTTGCCGTTCCCACCACCTGCCGGCGGGACGATAACCCCATACATGCTTGCATCCGCTCTGTTCGGCACCTCGTCGCAGCGGGTATGGAAACGGTCCCATAGCGGTGGTATGACCTCAAAGTTGTTGGCCTTGGCTGACTCAATTCCGAAGAATGCAGCATCCAGACCAACAACGGTGAAGGCGTCCAATTGGCGGATTTCCGGTGTTTCCATAGCTCACATCGTGCGCCTGAAATGGGAATACACCCGACGTTGGATCAGACCGCAGAAGACGGACAATCCATAGGTGAAGTGCTCACTACCATTGTCAGGCGAGCACCCTCTCGTGTCCACACCCGCCTACCCCGCCAAGTTCGGCAGCAGCCAGCCGAAGGTGACGGCGAAGAGCACGGGTGAGGGGAGCATCCAGCCGCGGATGCGGCCGCCGGCCGCCGCCGTCGCGAGGAAGTAGACGGCTCCGAGGGCGAGTACGAAAAGGGTGTACCAGAGGAAAGGGCTGCCGAGGCCTCCCGTGGTGTCCTCGCCGTGGAGGAGCCAGTAGACGGCGCCGGCGATGAGGCCCGCGAGCGTCCACGCCGAGTGCGTGAAGAGGGCCATGGGCGCGACCAGCTTGAAGAAGCTCTGCTGGTTGAGGGCGGCCTGCAGCCACCGCGGGGCGTCGTCGCCGCGGAGGCGCCGCATCGCCATGATGGTGAGCACGTCGAAGCCGAGGCCCATGATGGCGCCGCTGATGACGCCCGCGAGTATCGGGTGCATCACGGCTGCTCCCCGCCGTCGACGGCCCGGACGAGGGCCGCGTTGAAGCCCAGGGTCCGCAGCTCCTTCAGTCCCTCGACGCCGTCGGCGTTGCTATTGACGCGAGCGAAGAGGCTGGGGCCGCTGCCGGAGAGGTGGGCGGGGTGGCCTGCCGCGTGTTCAAGCGCGTTGCGGAAGCGCCCCAACCCCTGAAACGTCTCGGAGGCGGCGCGCTCGAAGGCGTTGACCATGCTTGCCTCTTCCAGCGGAGCGGCGTCCCGCAGCGACTCGGCGAGGGCCTCCGTCGCCGAGCCGTCGGAGAAGTCGGCGGGCCGCAGACGGCGGTAGAGGGCAGGGGTCTTGCCGGCCATGCGGATGTTGGGCATCAGCAGCAGGAACCACTGGCCAGGGGGCGTGGGCAAGGGCTGCAGCAGCTCGCCGCGGCCACGGGCGAGGGCGGCGCCGCCGCGCAGGAAGAAGGGGACGTCGGAGCCGAGGAGGCCGGCGGCCTCGGCAAGCCGTTCCTCCGGCCAGTCCAACTCCCACAGCCGATCGAGCAGCGCCAGCGCGGACGCGGCGTCGCTGCTGCCGCCGCCGAGGCCCGCGGAGACGGGGATCGCCTTCACGAGACCGATCGTCGCGCCCTGCTCGGAACCGGACCCCTCGCGCAGGAGCTCAGCAGCCTGCCAGACGAGGTTGCGGCGGCCGGTCAGCGCGGGGTTCTTGCAGCGGATGGACAGGCCGGCGGCGGGGGAGGCGGTGATCTGGTCGTAGAGGCTGACGGTCTGAAAGACGGTGACCAGGTCGTGGTAGCCGTCGTCACGGCGGCCCACGACCTCTAGGCCGAGGTTGAGCTTGGCGTAGGCCCGCCGGCTCAAAGGCTCCATCCGGCCTCCACTCCGGCGCGGCACAGAGCCGCCCACTCGGGCATCGACAGCGTTTCAGCTCGCCGCGTCGGGTCGACACCGCATGCTGTGAGCGCGCGCTCGACCTCCGCCGACGGCAGCCGCAGTGCGTGGGCGAGGCCGCCGCGGAGCTGCTTCCTCGGCGCGGCGAACCCGGCGCGGACCAGCGCGAAGAAGGCGTCCTCCGACGGCACGGCGACGGGCGGTGACGGGTGGACGTCGATGCGGACGACGGCCGACGTGACCTTGGGCGGCGGGTGGAACGAGCCGGGGCGCACGAGGGTCACGATGCGCGGGCTGCCATAGAACTGCGTCGCGACGCCTAGCAGGCCGCGCTTGCCCTCCGGCGCGGCCATGCCCTGCGCGACCTCGCGCTGCACCGTCGCGACGACAACGCTCGGCTTGTGCGCGGCCTCCAGGAAGCGGCGGATGATGGCGGTGGCGGCGTAGTAGGGGAGGTTGGCGACCATCTTGTAGGGCTCGCCGGCGGGCACGAGGGCGTCGAGGGGGGCATCGAGGGCGTCGGCGTGGATGACCTGCACGTGGGGGTGGCCGGCGAAGTGCGCCTGGAGGGCCTCGCAGAGGGCGGCGTCGATCTCCAGGGCGATGACGCGGCCGGCGCGCCGGGCGAGCGCCTCCGTCAGCGCGCCGAGGTCGGGCCCGGCCTCGGCGACGGTGTCGCCCGGGGCGATGCCGGCGGCGCCGGCGATGCGCTCGAGGACGCTGGGCGAGACGAGGAAGTGCTGGCCGAGGCCCTTGCGGGGCTGCAGGCCCATGCCGCCGAGCAGTCGCCCGGCGGCGGTCTGCGATGCGGCGGCGGCGCGGGTCTCGGCGCGTGCCTGTGCGAGAAAGCTCATGGCTGCTCCCACGGCCACATGGCGGCGGGCAAGGAATATCGGTGGAAGACCGTGCACCTCCCGTCGATCGTGGACCCCTCGGCGTACCAGCCTTCGCGGCTCAGGCCAGGTTGGCCCGCGGCGCCCGGCGTTTCCGCTTACCGTTGCTCCCTTCCGGGCCTGGCGGAGTTCACGGGCGTCCGTCGCGCGGGTCCCGGCCCTCAACGCCGCTCTGAACGGGCAGAGGCCGCAAGGCCAGACCTTGGGGAGGAATTCGACCCCGCTGTGGCGGATTGCGGGTACAAGGCACCGCCAGCTCCCCATCTAGCACGGCCAATTCAATCGTATGGCGGCAGGGTAGGGGTGTCAAATGGGGAGCGGCGCTAGCTGTCCGTACGGTAGACGTAGCGGTCGTCCCACAGCCCGTAGAGCGTGGGCGTGACGTTGCCGAAGACGTTTCGCACCGCACTCAGCCGCTCCGAGAGCGCGGTGTAAATGACCGGGACCTGCTCCGCCGCGATCTCCTGCGCCCGGTGGTACAGCCGCACCCGCTCGTCGTGGTCGAGTTCCTGGCTGGCCGAGGTGTACAGGTCATCGATCTCCGCCTCCCACGATGTCGCGGGTTCGGGCTGGTTGGGGTACCAGAGGTGGAAGTCGGCGTCGCTGTGCCAAAAGGTGATGCCGCCGTACGGGTCCGAGCCGCCGGTGAAGCCGATGACGACCGCCTCCCAGTCATAGGTCGCCGTCAGCTGCCCGACCAGTTCACCGAAGTCGATAAGCTGCAGGTCGACGCCAAGACCGATGGCCTGCATTCCCTGCTGGATAATGCTTGAAGCGTGCTCACGAACGGTGTTGCCCTCGTTGGTCACCATCGTGAAGGAGATTGGCACCCCCGCGCCGTCCTCGCGGACGCCGTCTCCGTCCGAGTCGACCCAGCCGAGGCCGTCGAGCAGGTCGTTCGCCGCGTCGAGGTCGTACGCGTACCGCCGAGTCTCGGGGTTGTGGAAGTCCCCCGTCGCGGGGCTGATGGACGACCACTGCGGGTAGCCGAGGCCGCCGAGGGCTTCCTCAATGATGGCGTCCTTGTCCACGCTGTGCGCGACGGCCTGCCGGAACTCCTGATTCTCAAACCAAGCCCGCGCCTCGGAACGCACGTAGGCCTCGCCGTCCGGATTCATGCCCGGATGCACGTTGAACGTGAGGAACGTGGTGCCGAAGCCGGGGCCGCGCGCGTAGACGGTGAAGTTGCCGTCCTCCTGGAGGGGCTCGATCGTGGGATACTCCTCGCCCAGCACCCCGTGTGCATCCGCAATGCCCTCCTGGAAGAGCGCCAGTTCCTGCTCAAGCTCCTCGACGATGAGGTAGACGATCTCGTCCAGGTAGGGGAGGCTGTTGCCGTCCCTGTCCTGCATCCAGTAGGCCGGGTTTCGGTTGAGCGTAAGCCGTTCCTTGGGTGTGTAGCTGGCGATGGTGAAGGGACCGGTGCCGATTACTTCCGACGGGTCCGTGTCGATGTCCCAGACCTCCTCGAACGTGCCTGCATCGACGTGCGGGCCGAGCACGTGCTCCGGGTAGATAGCGTAGCCCATCGAGCGGAGGTACGGCGCAAATGGGACGGGCAGCACGAACCGCACGGTGTAGTCGTCCAGCGCGGCGACGGTCATCCGCCCCTCCGTCCACTCGCCCGTCGCATCGTCGATGTAGTTGAAGGTGAAGGCCTCGCGGGCCGTCGTGGGGATGTCGTCGTTGTAGATGATGCGGTTGAAGGTGAAATCCACATCGCGGGCCGTGAACGGCTCGCCGTCGTGCCAGGTCACATCCCGGCGCAGATGGAACGTCCATTCCAGGCCGTCATCGGAGCGCTCCCACGACTCGGCGAGGGCCGGTTCGATGGCGTCGTTCAGCCAGGAGGTCTCGGTCAGGCCCTCGAACACGTAGCCGAGGTAGCCTGACGAGCCCGCGTCGTTCGCGAGCACGAGGTTGAAGGTCAGCGGCTCCGAGATTGTGGCGTAGGTGATCGTACCGCCATACGTGCCGATGTCGTACTCGAACCGGTCGGCATTGCGGCGCAACCGCTCGACGATCTCCTCCTGCGTCTCGGTCCCGGGCGCGGGGGTCTCGCTCTCGCAACCACCGAACAACAACACGCCGCACAATGCAGCCACAAGTAGGAATCTGCTCGCTACGCCTCTCCTCACTCCGCCGTCCCCCTTCACGCGTTCAATTCGACCCGCAACAGTCAGTGTACCAGTAGTCACGCACTGGATTTCAATATAGAGAGACCAGCCCGGGCGAATTGAGACTGACCGGGGCGCGTTGGGTGAGGTTCCCATTGTTGCGGGAACGACGGGACGGGGTGGGCGGGGGAGTGGCTTAGCGGTAAGCCTCCCGGCGGTGGGCGACCCGGATGACGAGGACAACAAGCACTTCATCCTGGACCTCGTAGATGACGCGGTAGCCGCCGACGCGAATGCGGCGAAGACCCCGCAGGTCGCCTTTGAGCCGTCTGCCCGCGTATGGGCGCTCACTGAGGCCGTCGATTGCGTCAGCTATTCGAGTCCGCGCAACTTTGGGGAGCGCTGCCAGTTCCCTGGCCGCGCTTCCCTTAATCTGTACCGAAAAGCCCACGCTTTACCTCATCCCAGTCCAATACAGGGTCTGCAGGGTCGCTGAGGCGTTCCAGTGCGACAGCAAGGTCGTCAAAGTCTTCCAAGTAGCGTTCAAGCGCCTGGCGGACCACCTCTGCACGGCTCCGTCGAAGCTGCGCGGCGGCCGCGTCCAGAGCCTGTGCCAGTTCCTCGGGCACGCGGGCTGTGATCTGCGTCATAACGTCGCCTCCAAGGGTGTAGTCATGTGCATCAATAAACATTAACTAACATCAACTTGCATTAGCATGATGCGCGAAAGGCTGACCGTCAACCCTCGGTTGCCGCGAATGTGGGCGTGGTACAATCCCTGCGGCCCTCAACGTGCGATGCGCTGCAATCGAGAGGACGTGCCATGGACGTGCGCAAGGCGGTGATTCCGGCGGCGGGGCTTGGGACCCGGCAGCTGCCGACGTCCAAGGCCGTGCCCAAGGAGCTGCTGCCCCTCATCGACCGGCCGATGCTCCACTACATCGTGGAGGAGGCGCTGGACGCCGGGCTGTCGCAGATGGTCATCGTGACGTCACAGGGCAAGGACGCGATGGCCAACTACTTCGACCCGGCGCCGCAGCTAGAGGAGCTGCTGGGGCGCAGGGGGGAGACGTCTCTGGCGGCGGCCATGCGGCGGGTGCGGGAGGAGGCCGAGTTCATCTTTGTGCGGCAGCACCAGCAGCTCGGGCTGGGGCACGCCGTCTACACGGCGCGCAACGCCGTCGGCGACGAACCCTTCGCCGTCATGCTGCCGGACGACGTCATCGGCGGCGGCGAGGCCCCCGCCATCGGCGAGCTGCTCGACACGGCGACGACGCACGACGCGTCGGTCATCGCCGTCGAGCAGGTGCCGCCGGAGCGGATCAGCAGCTACGGCGTCGTCGCGCCCGGCGAGGCCGACGGCGACGCCATCCGGGTGCTCGGCATGGTG
The DNA here is from genome assembly GCA_026713825.1 of Chloroflexota bacterium. Lineage (NCBI taxonomy): Bacteria > Bacillati > Chloroflexota > Chloroflexota bacterium. The sequence goes on from JAPONS010000069.1 coordinate 68,834, forward strand.
GAGAAGCCGCCGGCCGCAGAGGCGCCCTCGGACCTGGGCATCGTCGGGCGGTACGTGCTTACGCCGGAGGTGTTCGGCGCGATGGAGCGGGTCACCCCCGGCGCGGGCGGCGAACTGCAGCTTACCGACGGCATCGCGCTGCTGCTGGAGGAGCAGCCGGTGTACGCGCGGCGGTTCACCGGCACGCGCTACGACGCGGGCAACCCGATGGGAATGCTGCGGGCGTCGGTGTCGCTGGCGCTGCGGCGGCCCGACCTCGGCCCCGCCTTCCGGGCGTGGCTGGAAAACGAACTGAACAACACCTAGGGGGACGGCATGGACGTGGGATTCATCGGCCTTGGAGCGATGGGGCGGCACATGGCGCGGCACCTGCAGACGGCAGGCCACACCATGATCGTGCACGACATCCGGCGCGAGGCGGCGACGCCCTACCTGGAAGCCGGCGCGAACTGGGGCGAAACACCAAGAGAGGTGGCGCAGGCGGCAGAGGTGGTGTTCACGTCGCTGCCGGGGCCGGCGGACGTCGAGTCCGTGGCCGTGGGAACGGACGGCATCATCGCGGGGTCGTCGAGCGGGCAGGTGTACGTCGACCTCTCCACCAACTCGCCCGTCCTGACGCGGCGGCTGCACGCCGAGTTCGCCGAGAAGGGCGTCCGGATGCTGGACTGCCCGGTGAGCGGCGGCACGGTGGGCGCGGAGGCGGCGACGCTCGCGCTCCTCGTCGGCGGCGACAAGGACCTGTACGAGGAGCTGCTGCCGGTGCTGCAGTGCATCGGCGACAAGCCCTTCTACTGCGGGCCCGCCGGCGCGGGGCAGGTGTGCAAGCTCGTCAACAACTACATCTCGCTCTCGGTGCAACCGCTGCTGGCCGAGGCCTTTTCCATCGGCGTGAAGGCGGGCGTGGACGCGGGCACGCTGTACGAGGCCATCGTCCGGAGCACGGGCAACACGCAGACGATGCAGCGCCGCTACCCGACCGGGCTCCTCAAGGGCAATTTTGCGCCCGGGTTCACGGTGAACCTGGGCCGCAAGGACCTGACGCTGGGGCTGCAGCTCGCCGAGGATTTTGGGGTTCCGGTGCAGTTTGGGCCGATAGCGCTCGGCGAGTACGCGGCGTCGGCGGAGCGCGACCGCGGGCTGCTGGACACCGGCTCCGTCGCGCTGATGCAGGAGGAGCGCGCGGGCGTCGAGATCCGCGCGGACATCAAGCCGCGGTAGCCCCCGAGAAAACCATAGGGAGAACAACGTGGACGTAGGATTCATCGGCCTTGGCGCGATGGGACGGCACATGACCCGGCACCTGCAGGCGGCGGGGCACAATATGACCGTGCACGACATTCGCCGGGAGGCGGCCACGCCCTTCCTGGAGGCCGGGGCGAACTGGGGCGACACGCCGCAGCAGGTGGCGCAGGCGTCGGAGGTGGTGTTCACCTCGCTGCCGGGGCCGGTGGAGGTCGAGGCGGTGGCGCTGGGGCCGGAGGGCATCGCGGCCGGGGCGTCGAACGGGCAGGTGTACGTCGACCTCTCGACGAACTCGCCCGTCCTGACGCGGCGGCTTCACGCCGATCTGGCGGCCAAGGGCATCCGCATGCTCGACTGCCCGGTCAGCGGCGGCACCATCGGCGCCGAGGAAGCCACGCTCGCGCTGCTGGTCGGCGGCGACAATGCGCTGTACAAGGATCTGCTGCCGGTGCTGCGGTGCATCGGCGACAAGCCCTTCTACTGCGGGCCCGCGGGCGCCGGGCAGGTGTGCAAGCTGGTCAACAACTACATCACGCTCTCGCTGCAGCCGCTGCTGGCCGAGGCCTTCTCCATCGGCGTGAAGGCCGGCGTGGACGCGGGCACGCTTTTCGAGGCCGTGAGCCGCAGCACGGGCAACACCCGGTCCATGCAGTGGAGGTATCCACCCGCCCTGCTCAAGGGCAACTTCGCACCCACGTTCACGGTTGACCTTGTCCGCAAGGACCTGGGTCTGGCGATCGAGCTGGCGGAGCAGTTCGGCGTGCCGCTGCAGCTCGGCCCGCTGGCGTACAAGGAGTACGACGACATGTCGAAGAGCGGCCGCGGGAATCTCGACACGAGCTCCGTTGCGCTGCTGCAGGAGGAGCGCGCCGGCGTCGAGATCCGCGCCGACGTGGAGCCCCACTAACACGAACGACACCCCGGAGGAGGACCGCAATGGCCGATTTTGTGAGCACGGAAGAGATCATCCAACTCGCGCGGCGGCGCGTGCACCAGGGCGTCTGGGACTACCTCGTCGGCGGGTCCGAGTCCGAGACGACGCTGCGGCGCAACCGGCTGGCCTTCGACCGGCTTGCCTTCCGGCCGCGAGTGCTGCGCGACGTGTCGAGCATCGACACCTCGACGACGTTCCTGGGGCACAAGCTGCGCATTCCCGTGGTGCTGGCGCCCGTCGGGTCGCTGCAGGTCTTCGACCCGGAGGGCGGCGTGGCGGCGACGCGGGCCGCGGCGGAGTACGGCATCATGCACGTGCTGAGCTCAGTCACGGCGCCCACGCTGGAGGAGACGGCCAACTGCGTCGACTACCCCAAGATGTTCCAGCTCTACGTTCACGGCGACTGGGCATGGATCGAGGACATCATCGGGCGCGTGGTGGAGGCCGACTACAAGGCGCTCTGCGTCACGGTGGACGTGCAGCACTACAGCCGCCGCGAGCGCGTGATGGTCGAGCGGTGGGTGCAGCCGACGCGGCGCGCGCCGCGCGACCCGTACTACGGCGCGGCGCTGACGTGGGACCTGATGGACCGCATCCGCGACCTGGCGGGGCTGCCCTTCATGATCAAGGGCATCGCGACGGTGGAGGACGCACTGATCGCCGTCGACCACGGCGTGGACGTCATCTGGGTGTCGAACCACGGCGGCCGGCAGCTCGACCACGGGCTCGGCTCCATGGAGGTGCTGCAGGAGATCGTCGAGGCCGTGGACGGCCGCGCCGAGGTCATCGTCGACGGCGGCGTTCTGCGGGGCAGCGACGTGCTGAAGGCGGTTGCGCTGGGCGCGAAGGCCGTCGCCATCGGCAAGCTGCAGGCGTGGGGGCTCTCGGCGGCGGGCAGCGACGGCGTGGTGAACATGCTGCAGATCCTCGAGGACGAGATGCGAAGCGCGATGGGTCTGCTGGGCGTCACGTCGATGGACGAGCTCGGGCCGGAGTTCGTCACCAAGACGGACGCCGTCGTCACCTCGCCTCACGAGATGAGCGCGTGGGTGAACATGCCGTCTGATCGGATAGGGTAGAGCCCACCGGGCGACGTGTCGTTCTAGTGGGCGCGGAAGACGTCACCATCACGGAGGGTCTCGCGGCCGAGCACGTCGAGGACGCGCTGCGGATACTGTTCGGGGCCTTCGCGAAGAAGCTGCACATCGGGTTCCGCGACGCCGACGACTTCGTCCGGCTGTTCCGCGACGGCGTCAACCCGGCGGCCTGCCTCTCGGCCACCGCGTCCGGCGAGTTGCTCGGCATCCTGGGGCTCCAATCGCCCGGCGGGGAGCTCTACGATTTCCGGCCCAAGTCCCTGTTCCTGCGCTTCTCGCCGTGGCGAGCCGTCCTCATCCTCGCCAACATGCTCGTCCTGTACTCGCCGCCGCGGAAGGACGCGCTGGTCGTTGACCAGCTTGCCGTTGCGCCGTCAGCACGCGGCAGGGGCATCGGCACGCTGCTGCTGGAGGCGGCGGAGACGAGGGGGCGCGCGATGGGGATGCCAAAGATGGCCCTCAGCGTAATCTCGGAGAACGAGGGCGCCATCCGCCTGTACGAGCGCATGGGGTACGTGCGGACGCAGGCAATCGGAGGCACGCTGGTGCGCATGGTGGCCAGGTCGGCGGAGGTGTGGCACATGGAGAAGGAGCTGGGGTGATGCCAACCCTGACCGTCATCCGCCGTGAAGGTGCTGTGCGCTTGATTGGCCGATGAATTACAGTTCGACGGTATGATATACTTGCCGTAAACAAGCTGTGAATTGGCCCTTGATGGCTCACCCAACCGGAGGGAATTTGTGAGTGAGGCGCTCCAAGAGGAATTCCAGAACTACCTCGCCTACCAGGCTGATTTCGTGGCTAAGTACGACGGACGCTTCATCGCGCTGAAAGATGGCGTGGTGCTTGGCGACTACGATAGCGCGGGCGAGGCGATGCTTGACCTACGTGACACCCACCCAATTGGCACATACCTCATCCAGAGAGTGTCCCCGGGCGACAAGGACACGAAAGTTTCAATCTATTCTCCTGTGGTGGCCCCATAGCAACGCGACAGGGTCCCCTCAGCTTCACCGTGGAAGGCGATGACCTTCTTAACGTCTTGACGACGCAATGCGGCGTCTCTGCGTACACTCCTAGCTTGTACACGACCCCGTCTGCAATGCCCGACTTCACCGCCCTCTGGGATACCGGAGCCACCATCTGCATGGTGTCTCAAGCGATCGTCGACGCCTGCGGATTGGTGGAGGTTGGGGCTACAGACGTCAGCCATGCAATGGGCACATCCCAGCAAGTTGCGCTCTACTACATCAGCCTTCGTTTGCCCAGTGGCGCCGTGATCGATGAGGTCCGGGCCATCAAGGGCATCTTGCCGGAGGACCTGCATATGGTCATTGGCATGAATGTCATAAACGAGGGTGACTTTGTCATCACCAATCGGAACGGAAGGACTAAGTTTTCCTTTCGCGTGCCCTCGCAAGCCGACATAGACTTTGTGACAGAGGATGCAGCTACAGGCGGTACGCCAACCTAAAGAAGATGTTACCCAGCATTGTGAGCCTGTCGGATTCTATGAGTTCTATCTCGCTGGATTCGGCCTCTCCAATGCTACAATTCCTCCCACCATGCCAACCCTGACCGCCATCCGCCGCGTCGCCAACGCCGCGCTTGACCTGCTGCTGCCGCGCAAGTGCGTGGGGTGCAGGCGCGAGGGCGCGTTCCTGTGCGACCGGTGCATCGCCGAGACGCCGCGGGCCGCCGACACAACCGGCGTCGGGCTGCAGCTGGTGCTGGCGCCGTTCGAGATGAAGGGCGCGGCGCAGAAGGCCGTCCACCGGCTCAAGTACAACGGCGTTCGCGGGCTGGCCGCGCCGATGGGCGCCGCGATGGCGCAGCACCTCCAGCGGCACGGCGTCTCGCCCGACGTCATCGTGCCCGTGCCGCTCCATCGCTCGCGACAGCGCGAGCGCGGCTACAACCAGGCCGAGCTGCTGGCGCGCGAGGTCGGGCGGTGGCTTGAGGCGCCTGTCAACGCGGGGCTGCTGGCGCGCACCGAGAGCGCGGGCCCGCAGGCGCGGTCGGCATCGCGGGAGGAGCGGCAGGCGAACGTCGAGGGGGCGTTCAAGGCGCAGCGCGAGGCCATCGGCAAGTCGATCGTCATCGTGGACGACGTCACCACCACGGGCGCGACGCTGCAGGCGTGCGCGGCGACGCTGCGGCAGGCCGGCGCTCGTCGGACGTGGGGACTGACCTTCGCCCGCGAGATCTAGGAATATCCCCAAGCGCGGTTTGCCCGTTCCCTTGATTACCGAGGCCATCTGTCCATAGAATAGGTATCCCTCTCAGAGGGCGGCTCCGGGCGACCGGGCGCGGCTCCCCGCCGTTGCGCCGGCCAACCCCACACCACACAGGAGGCGCGCGGATGGAGATGCAGATCCAGGCAAGGAACCACCGGCTCTCCCAGGGGACCCGCGACTACCTGACCAGGAAGCTGGAGCGCATTGAGGGCCGAGTCAACCTGCCGATTGACGCCCATGTTGTGGTGTCTGAGGAGCAAACGCGCTCGCAGCAGGACCGCATCCTGGTGGAAGTGACGCTGCGGTGCAACGGCACGCTGCTTCGCGGGCAACGACGCGCCGCGACGGTACACGCCGCAGTCGACGCCCTCGCCGACACCCTCGACCGGCGGGTGGCCCACTTCAAGAGCCGCGCATACCGCAGCGAGGCGGCCCATCGCCACGGCGACATCCACAGCATCCGCGAGCTCGAGGCGCCGCCCGTCGACGAGCCCGACGAGGACGAGCCGGAGGAGTTTGAGCTGGGCCGCGTGGTGCGCTCCAAGCGCTTCGCCATGAAGCCGATGTCCGTGGAGGAGGCGGTAGTGGAGATGGAGCTGCTGGAACACGCCTTCTACCTCTTCCACAACGCGGCCACGGGCGCCCACAACGTCCTCTACCGCCGCAACGACGGCGACTACGGCCTCATCGAGCCGGTGGAGGCGTAGGGGCTACGCCCGCCTGCGCCGGCTGCGCACCAGCAGGACCACGCCTATTGCGGCCACAAGCCCGCCAATTGCCGCCACGTAAGCCATCGCCCACCCGGGGAGCGACGCGCCGCCGGTGGCAGGAGCAGCCTCGGGACCGGTCAGCGTGTAGGCGATGCGCGCGTAGTAGATGGCGGTAAGTCCCTCGAAGCCGGAGTCCGTACCCACAATGAGCCAGACGCGGCCGTTGCCGTCCGTCTCGACGCTGAGGGGCTGTCCCGCGTTGTCCAAAGTCTTGAGCCGGTACTCGCTGCCCGTAACCTCGCTGTGAGCGACGTTGCCGATGACCACCATGTCGGCGCCGCCCTGACTCTGGTTCCCCTTGTCGATGTTCATGCGCAGGTGGCGGTTGTCGCCCTCCGCCGCCGTCGGCTCGACTGTCGACGCGCCCGCCTTCACGAAGACGCTCTCGCCGGGAGCCCCGCCGATGCCGAAGACACCGGCCTGAACGTTGGTTGCCAGGTCAATAGTCACCGACACGTCATAGGTGGTGTTCGGCTGCAGGCCGTCCACCTGCCGCTTCAGGTACATGAAGAGGTCGTCGCTGCGGTTATGGCCCTGCATGAACATGCCGCTGCTCTGGTGGAGCCCGTCCGGCAGCGCCCGGTGACCCGAATCGAGCTCGAAAGTCTGCTGGTCGTGGTCGACGGGCAGGTCGGCGAAGCCCGCCGTCCACCCCTCGGCATCGCTGTCGAACAGATACGTGAACTCGGCCTCATTCGCGCCCTGCGCCAGCGCAGTCGAGGCTCCCGGCATTATGGCCGCAGCCAGAAGTATGGCGGCTGAGACCAATATGGCTGACAAGAGGACTCGATGCATCGATCGCATGTCGTCTCTACTTTCTCCCAAATTCCCGGTCCAGATTGCCCGCGCTCAGGTGGAGCATTGTGGGGCGGCCGTGGGGGCAGGTGTGCGGCTGCTGCGTGCGCTCGAGCAGGCGCACCAGCTCGACCATCTCCTCGCGGTTGAGCGTCTGCCCTGCGCGGACGGAACCGTGGCAGGCGACCGTCGCGGCGATGCGGTCCTCCCACGTCGAGAACTCGGCGGCGACCGCCGCGGCCTCCAGCATGTCCAGGAACGCCTTGGCCGGGTCGCGGCTTGCCAGCACGGCGGGCACGCCCCGCAGCAGGCATGTCCGGTCGCCGAAGGGTTCCAGCAGCCAGCCGTACTGCGCCAGCTCGCCGGGGTGGTCGTGCACCGTCTCCTCGTGCGACGGCGAGAGGGCGACGGCCGCCGGCTCCAGCAGCCCCTGCACCTCCGGCGCGGCGCGGACCGCGGCGTTCCGCAGCCGCTCGTAGACGACGCACTCGTGCGCCGCGTGCTGGTCGATGAGGTAGAGGCCGTCGGGCCCCTCCGCGACGATGTACGTCTCCTGGGTCTGGCCCAGCACCCGCAGCGCGGGCAGCGCGGCCATCATCGAGACCGGCGCCTGCTCCCGTTGCGGCGGCTGGGCTACGCCTGACGCCGCGTCCGGCGCGAGCGTAACGGTCGACGGCGCGTCCGCCTCCGGCATGCTCGGCAGGCCGAACTGCGCCTGTGGGGGCGCTTCCGGCGCCCACGGCGACGCCTCGGGTTCACGGGGCGCGGTAGTTAGACGCCCGAACGCTGTCGGCGCGCCCACTGTGCCGGACACGATCTCCGGCACCGGCGTGACGGCGATGACCGTCTCGCGCACGGCCTTCTGCAGCGCGCTGAACACGTCGCCCTCGCGGCGGAAGCGCACCTCTGCCTTCGTCGGGTGGACGTTCACGTCGACGTCCTGCGGCGGCACGTCGAGCAGCAGCACGGCGACGGGGAAGCGGTCGGCGGGCAGGATCCCGCGGTAGGCCTCGGTGACGGCGAAGGTGAGCGAGCGGTGCTGCACGGGCCGCCGGTTCACGAAGAGCGTGATGCCGCTGCGGTTGGCGCGCGTCGACTCCGGCGGGCTGACGAGGCCCGCCACGCCGATGTCGTTCGTCGCGGGCGCGTCGACCTCGATGAACGCCTGCGCGGCCTCGCGGCCGTAGACGGCCGACGCGGCCTCGCGCAGCTCGCCGTTGCCCGGCGACGTGAAGGCCGTCCGGCCATCGGCGACGAGGGTGAAGCGCACGCCGGGGTAGGCGAGGGCGTAGTTGGTCATGACGCCGTTGCCGCGGCTCAGCTCCGAGCGGGGCGACCGCAGGAACTTCTTTCGGGCCGGCACCTGCTCGAAGAGCTCTTCGACGGAGACCGTCGTGCCGACGGGCCCGCCACGCGGCTCCTGCCGCAGGATGCGCCCGTTCGCGGCCTCGACGTAGGTGGCGGCGTCGCTGTCGGGCGTGCGCGTCAGCACGGACACCTCGGCGACGGCGGCCAGCGAGTAGAGCGCCTCGCCGCGGAAGCCGAGGGTCTCGATGCTCTGCAGGTCATCGACGTCGGTGAGCTTGCTGGTGGCGTGGCGCTGGAAGAGGCTGGCCACGTCGGCGGCCGGGATGCCGCCGCCGTTGTCGGCGACGCGCACCCCGTTGAGGCCGCCCGCCGTCACCTCGACGCGCACGGAGGTTGCGCCGGCGTCGAGGGCGTTCTCGACGAGCTCCTTCACGGCGGAGGCGGGCCGCTCGACCACCTCACCGGCGGCGATGCGCGCGGCAACCTCGTGGGGCAGCACTCGGATGGGCATGGCGTCAGTGTACCACTGGGGGGAGGGCAGGCTACCTACGCGAAGCGCTAGTCCTGACCGGACGCTTCGCCTTCATCGGGCGCGTCCTCATGCAGGACGGGCGCCCCCGCCGCGTCCAGCAGCGGCGCATCGGCCTGCGACGCGGCATTCCACTGGCGGCAGAAGTAGACGATGAGATCGCGGCCCAGGGCGGTCAGCGGCGGGCCGAGGATGACGCCCCACAGCCCGAAGAAGTGGCTGCCGATGGTGATCACAAGGATGACGGCGATGGGGTGCAGGTTCAGCGTCTCGGCCTGGATGCGCGGCACCAGCAGGGTGTTTTCCAGGAGCTGGACAGCCAAGTAGAGCAGGATGACCCAGACGACCTTGTCCGGCTCCGTCGCGAGGGTCACGAGGACGCCGACTCCGCCGCCAATCCACGGGCCGATGATGGGCACCAGCTCGGTGAGGCCCGCGACGACGCCCAGCACCACGGCAAACGGGACGTCCAGCGCCAGCAGCCCAATGGTCACGATGGCCCCAACCACCACGCCGAGGGTGAGCTGCCCCCGGATGTAGCCGCCCAGCGTGCGGTCCGCCATGTCGATCAGGTCGCGCAGGTAGGGGTGCATGGAGGCGGGAAAGGGGGCGCGCAAGGACTGCACAATGACCCCGCCGTCCTTCATCAGGTAGAAGACCAGCACGGGGGCGGTCGCCAGTGCAAGGATGAAGGCAAAGGAGCCGGTGATGATGCCCAGGGTCTGCTCGACCACGCTCCAGGCAGCGCTGCCGACGATGTCCCCCACATTCGCCAGCGCCTCCTCGATCTGGTCCCGCGCATCCTGGGAGATGACGTCAACGTATTCTTCGACCCATCCCTCGATCGTCACGCGGGCGCCCTGGAGGAACTCGGGGAAGCCCTCGGCGAACTGCCGCCCCTGGTCGACTGTCGGGGGGATGACGGCGAGGAAGACACTCACGAGGACCGCCAGGGCCGCGAGGAAGATGATCCCGACGGCGGAGGTCCGCGCGAGGCCCGGGCGGCCGTGCCGCCAGGGCAGCCGCCGCTCGATGAACCGGGCCACCGGCAGCAGCACGTAGGCGATGACGATGCTGATGCCCAGCGGCAGCAGCACCGACCCCAGCACGTACACCAACGCCAGCGCCAGCAGCAGCACGGCGGCAAACGCCGCCAGGTGCGCGCGTTCCCGTGACAGGTGAAATGGCATGGCTGGCTCCCTATCCTCGCATCGTTGGGGTTCGGGCAGGCACAGGGTACCCGATTGCAGGGGCGTTGTGGTGAGGGTAGGCTGGAGTCGCGTTGCATTGTACGCCGAGGGCGCGACAGGTCCAGAGACTCTCACGAGGGGTTTTGCGGTTGTCACGCGGACCTGCTCTCAATGCAATCGGAGACCGCCGAGGTTTCTTGCGTTATAATCACTAACTCACTACAATATTCCTGACGCCCCCTTTCCAGAGCAACCCGAGACGAAGGAGACGCGACATGGTCGTAGACCGCCAGGACAAGTATCGAGCAATGGTGGTCCGGGGCAAGTACCAGAGGCTGTACACGTACCTGAGCAGTCTTCAGGCCCAGGAGTGGAGGACCTCCTTCAACGAGGTCGAGGCGGTCATCGGATTCGAGCTGCCTCCGTCCGCACGGCTGCACCGGCCCTGGTGGGGAAATCAGAGGGGCGGCAGCGGCCACAGCCACGCCCTCGCCTGGAGCGTCGCCGGATGGGAGGCGGCGGAGGTGGATATGGAAGCCGAGACGCTGCTGTTCCGGCGAACGGATCCCAAGCCGGTACCCAGGCTTCCCCTTGACGAAGCATGGCCCGTCCATCCCACCGCGGTGTGGCCGGAAAGCTTGAGTCTCAGGAGAGAGGACCTCTACGAGGGGAGGGGTTAGGCCAGCCATGTTCATAGACACCAACGTGCTGGTAAAGTCTCGTGTCCCCGGCGCGCCGGACCACAACGCGGCCAGGGCGAGCCTGGAACGCGCTTTTCGAGACCCTGAACCGCTCAGGATCAGTCGCCAGGTGATACGCGAGTACCTGTCGGTGGTCACGCGCCCGCAGACGTGGCCGGTGGCTATCACTCGCGAGGAAGCTCTCGACGACGTGAGCAGGCTGATTGGCAGCTTCGAGATACTTGAAGACGGCCCCGTGGTGACCGAGCTGCTGGTGGCCCTGTGCCGAGAGGTTCCCGCAGGGGGGCAGCAGATTCACGACGCCAACATCGTTGCGACCATGCTCGCGCGTGGAGAGCGCAGGCTCCTCACGTTCAACACAGCAGACTTTCGGCGTTACGGAGACCGCATAGAGTTGGTGGGAGGCTAGCGAGCACAGGTTGAATGGCATCGCTCCCTATCCTCGCATGGTTGCCGTTCGGGCAGGGGACAGAGTACCCGTTTGCGGGGGCATTGTGGTGGGGGGCCTGAGCGCTTGACAACGATCTGTGGTCTGGCTACTTTCTGGCAGGATTGAAGCCGATAACGGGCGCTTGACACAGGCGGAGAAGGCAAAGACGCTACCACATGCCCCTTTTGTGACACACCCGTTGTCTGCGTGTGCGTAACGCCACAGCAGGCTGCACCTGCCTAAGTCACGTAACGCTCAGGCAGTCAGCACTATCGGACTGGCACAGGCAACTAGAGAGACTGAATGCCGCTGGGCATCCCAGTCCGACGCCCCTTCATTGGGGCGTTTCAGGGGAAGGAGATGGTCTTTGGCAGAAGAACTCTGGCGCACTGACAACCCTTGCACAGGCACACAGAGTTATTTGCACGACACAAACTGGGGTTCCCACACACGGAAGAGGCCGGAGATCAGAGGTCGTTTGCGGGAGGTCCAAGAAACCGTAAAGGACCCGGATTTTGCGCTCCGTGACGAGCAGGGAGTAGTATTCAAGTACCGAATGGGCTTCGGACAAGGCAAGCTGGCAAGGCTCTGGCTTCTCGTCATTGAGGAAGCGGACCAGCGAGGAGCCCACTACGTCAAGAGCGCCTACTTCACGTCCGACATAAGGGACTACGAGGCCCTCTGCATTAGAAGGATACCGGCGATTGGGTGACGACATGAGCATGGAGCATGCGTTTGACAGGCTGAAGAAGTCTGCAAAGGACGACGCGGAGGCATTGGCCGCCCGCTTCCTGCAAGTGAATGCGGACATGACGGGCATGATCGAGCGCGCGGGCATCCTCATCGAGTATGAGCGCGAGCGTGACCACCTCTACATGACACTGGGCGAGCCGCGTGAGGGAATGGCGCTCACCGTGGGCCATCTGGTTGTCCTTGCTGACCCGGAGACGTTGGAGTTCATCGGCTTTGAGATCCCCGACTTCAAGAAGGCAGTCGAGACCGATGCCCTCAAGGAGTGGGCGCGCATCTTGCCCTTCATCGAATGGCAGCCAGTCGTGCACATTCCGCCCGCAGCACACAACGACGAGGTGACATTTCCTCGGGAAATCGCCGAGGGAGTACAGCGAGAGTTGGTCCACGTCTAGTCGCCACATCCCCCACCCCCGTTGACACACCCCTCCCCTCGCGGTACGCTTGACCCCTAACAACTGCATACGCCCCGGGGGGAGCTTGGATAGGCCAGGCTGAGAGGTCCCGTTTGCTTGGGACGACCCCGAGAACCTGATCTGGGTAATGCCAGCGTAGGGACGTGGCCCTTCTGCTTACGTTTTAACCGCCCGGACAGGGCGGTTCTTTTTGTTTTCCGGGCTCTTCGCCCGGAGGACGCCGGGGCGGAGGGAGATGGCAATGGCAAGGAATCTGGCGCTCCTGACCCTGGCGCTGCTGCTGGTCCTCGCGATGGCGGCGTGCGGCGATGACGACGCCGGCACGCCGACGGAACCCACCAGGCCGGTGTCCCAGCCCGCGCCGACGGCTGCGCCCGCACCCACCGCGGCGCCCGCGCCGACGCCCATCCCGCCGGACGCGAACAACGAGCTCGTCATCATGAGCCATGACAGCTTCAACATCGGCGAGGACGTCATCGCGGCCTTCGAGGCGGCGAACGACGCCACCGTCGTGCTGCTGCCCGCCGGCGACACGGGCCTCGCGCTGAACCGCGCCATCCTGGAGAAGGGCAACCCCTCGGCGGACCTCTTCTACGGCGTCGACAACACCTACCTCGGCCGCGCGCTCGCCGAGGGCATCTTCGTGCCCTACGAGTCGCCCGGCCTCGCCAACGTGCCGGAGCAGTTCATCATGGACCCATCCTTCCACGTCACGCCCATCGACTACGGCTACGTCAACCTGAACTACGACAAGGCGTTCCTCGAGGCCGAGGGACTGCAGCCGCCCTCAAGCCTGGAGGAGCTGACCGAGTCGCAGTGGAAGGGCAGTCTGGTCGTCGAGAACCCCGCGACCTCGTCGCCCGGGCTCGCCTTCCTCATCGCGACGGTGTCGTACTTCGGCGAGGACGACGACTACGACTACCTCGACTACTGGGCGGACCTGCGCGCCAACGATGTGGCGATTACCGACGGCTGGAGCGACGCCTACTACACCAACTTCACCAAGTACGGCGGGGACCAGCCGCTGGTGGTGAGCTACGCCACCAGCCCGGCGGCGGAGTTCTTCTTCTCAGAGACGCCGCTGGATGACGCGCCCACGGGGAACATCCTGCTCGACCGCTCCGTGTTCCTCCAGATCGAGGGCATGGGCGTGCTGCTGGGCGCCGACAGCCCCAACCTTGCCCGCAAGTTCATCGACTTTGCGCTGGACTTGCAGTTCCAGGAGGATTTCCCGGACAAGATGTTCGTGTACCCTGTGAACCGGAACGCGACGCTGCCGGACTTCTGGCGCTTCGCGGAGGAGCCGGCGGTGCCCGCGGACATCGGCCCGGCCGAGATCGGCGAGAAGCGGGAAGCGTGGATAGAGGCGTGGACGCAAGTCATGCTGCGGTAGCCGGGGCTGAACGGGGCGGGCGGCCATGACCGCACGGCTTGCGCTGCTTGCCCCGCTCGCCTACTTGGCGATCTTCTTCATCTACCCGCTCGGGGCCATATTCGAGCGCGCCTTCATCCAGGGCGAGGGGGGCTTCGCGGGCTTCGGCACGCTGCTGGGCGACTCCTACTACTTGGGGCGCATCTGGTTCACGACGTGGCAGGCGGCGGCCTCGACCGCCCTGACGCTGGCGGTGGGGCTGCCGATGGCCTACCTCTTCGCGCGGCACGACTTCCCCGGCAAGTCGCTGCTGAAGGCCGTGTCGACGCTCCCCTTCATCATGCCGACCATCGTCGTCGCGATGGGGTTCGTCGCGCTGCTGGGCCGCGAGGGGCTGGCGAACACGCTGCTGATGGCCGTCTTCCCCTTTGACGACCCGCCCATCCGGCTGGCCAACTCCATCTGGATCATCCTGCTGGCCCACGCCTTCTACAACTACGCCATCTTCGTGCGCATCGTCTCGGCGTTCTGGAGCAACGTCGCGCCGCAGCTTGAGGAGAGCGCGGCGATGCTGGGCGCGGGGCGCGTGCGCACCTTCCGGCACGTCACCCTGCCGGTGCTGCTGCCGGCGATCGCCTCCTCGGCGGCGCTGGCCTTCGCCTTCTGCTTCACCTCCTTCGGCGTCGTGCTGGTGCTGGGCGGGCCGCAGTTCGCCACGCTGGAGGTCGCCGTGTACGAGCTGACGGCCAAGCTGCTGCGGCTCGAACTGGCGGCGGCGCTGGCCATCATCCAGATGGTGTTCACCTACCTGTTCCTGCTGGCGTACACGCGGTTGCAGGCGAGCTCTGCCGTGCCGCTGAACCTTGCCCCGCAGGAGGCGACAGCCCGCAGGCCCAAGCGCGCCATCGACGTGGTCTTCGTCGTCGCGCTGGTGGCGCTGCTGCTGGTGGTGCTCTCGCCGCTGTGGGCGCTGGTGGAGCGCGCGCTGAGCACCGCCGACGGCTACTCGCTCCGGTACTTCGGGAGCCTGCTGGAGGACGTCCGGGGCGACATCTTCTACCTGCCGCTGCAGAACATCGTCGGCAACTCGCTGCGCTTTGGCGTCGCCGCGACGGCCATCGCCCTTACGATAGGCGCGGCGGCTGCGTATTACATCAGCCGACCGGGCCGCCGCGGGGCGAGCGCCGCCGACGCCCTGCTGATGATGCCGCTGGGCGTGTCGGCGGTCATCATGGGCTTTGGCTTCCTCGTCGCCTTCAACCGTGACCCCATCGACCTGCGGGCCACGTCCATCATCCTGATCATCGCGCACACGCTGGTGGCCTACCCCTTCGTGATACGCAGCGTCCTGCCCGCCATGCGGGGGATGCCGCAGAACCTGCGGGAGGCGGCGTCGGTCATGGGGGCGTCGCCGGCGCAAGGATTCTTCCACGTCGAGCTGCCCATCCTGACGCCGGCGCTCATCGTGGGAGCGACCTTCGCATTCGCGGTGTCGATGGGCGAATTCGGGGCGTCGCTGTTGCTGGTGCGCCCGGAGTCGACGACGATGCCGGTGGCCATCTTCCGGATGATTGCGCAGCCGGGCGCCGAGAACCTTGGGCGCGCGCTGGCAATGAGCACGGTGCTCATGCTGGTGGTGGCGGCCGTCTTCGCGGCGATTGAGCGGTTCCGATACCGAAGCGCGGGGGGCTTCTGATGGCGTTGCTGGAGGTCACCAACGTCTCCAAGCAGTACGGCGAGGGCTTCACCGTGAAGCGCGTCTCGCTGACGGCGGAGCGCGGCGACATCGTCTGCCTGCTGGGCCCGAGCGGGTGCGGCAAGACGACGATGCTGCGGCTCATCGCCGGGCTGGAGTCGCCGGACGAGGGCGACATCACCTTCGATGGGCGCGTGCTCAACCGGGTGCCGCCGCGCAACCGTGGCTTCGGCCTCATGTTCCAGGACCTCGCGCTGTTCCCGCACATGGACGTCGCCGGCAACGTCAGCTTCGGCCTGCGGATGCAGGGGCAGGCGCAGGACCAGGTGTCAGCGCGGGTGAATGCGCTGCTGCGGCTCGTTGGGCTGGACGACTTCCAGAAGCGCAAGGTGCACGAGCTCTCGGGCGGCGAGCGGCAGCGGGTCGCGCTGGTCCGCTCGCTGGCGGCGGAGCCGCAGCTGCTCATGCTGGACGAGCCCCTCGGCGCGCTGGACCGCGCGCTGCGGGAGTCGTTGCAGGTGCAGGTGCGCGGCATCCTGAAGGCGCTGGGGCAGACGGCCATCTACGTGACCCACGACCGCGACGAGGCATTCGCCATGGCCGACACCATGGTCATCATGGAGCAGGGCGAGGTGGTGCAGGCGGGCACGCCGGAGGAGCTCTACACGGCGCCGCAGAGCGAGCTGGTCGCGCGTTCCATGGGCATCCGCAACGTGATCTACGGGCAGCGGGCGGGCCAGACCGAGGGCGTGACGCACGTGCAGACCAGCATGGGACTGCTGTCGGGCGGCGTGCAGGGCGGCGGCGAGCTCCGCCCCGCGGCCGACGTCCTCGCCTTCATCGACGAGCGGCGCATCACGGTTGGCGCGCAGGCGTCGGCGGACACAGGCGACACGCCGGGCCGCAACCTGCTCGAGGGGAAGGTGGAGAGCCGCCGCTTCCATGCGGGCGAGCTGGAGTTGGTCGTCACTGTGGGCGGCGGCGTCCTCGTCTGTCTGCTGAAGCCGGGCGACGGCGTCCCCGCGGCGGGCGACAACGTCGCCGTCGCCTTCCCCCATGACGCCGTCCGCATCGTCGCACAGGAGCCGCGGAGCATCGTGTCGGCGACAGACGCGCTGGAGTAGGGGGTCCCCCTACTCCAGGTGCACCACCTCTATGTCGCCCCACGCCCTCTGCAGGTGCTCGGCCACCAGGCGGCGGTGGCAGCGCTCCGGCGAGTGCTCGCTGCACAGCAGCACCGCGTTGGCGAGCGCCTCCCGGTCGACCGTCTCGGCGACGCGGCGCTCCCTCATGAGGGCGAGGAACTCCCGCTCATACGTCGGCCAGTGGCGATGGACTTTACGGAGCCCGTCGAGGATGGGCCGCGTTGGGGCGAGCTGGGGCATGTGGACATAGTCCATGCCGCAGAGCTCACGGAGGAAGAAGGCGAGATCGTCCTGCTTGGCGAAGCCGGAAAGCTGGCCGCCGGGGTTGAGGCGCACGTCGACGAGCCGCCGAGCGCCGGACTCCCGCAGCAGCGCAAAGAACGCGCTGGCGGGCTTCTTGGTGAAGCCGATGGTGTAGAGGTTCACGGGGTCTCCCTGATCGCAAGCGAGGAGGCAGCCCCACTGTCCTTGTAGGCAACCTTCCTTACCCGGCGGGACAGCGCATCTGCCACGATGTCCGCCCTTGAACGGAACATGTCACCGGAAGGATAGAGACCCAAGCTGCCCTCTCGCCGGTCCTCTTCAACAAGGCGGTCCATTGCAGCTTCATGGTCTTCGATACCGCCGTCGGCAAGGATGTGCCGGACAGCTACGCCACGTTCGGCAAGAGCGCGCGCCAAAAGAAGTGTCCGGTGGCAGTCCAAGGGCTCCTTCTCCGAGCACATGAGCGCCACGCAGCCCTGCTCCGACAGGTGCATGACGGCGCGAATGCCGTCATCAAAGGCGTCTGTCTCCGCAACCCGGTCATACAACACGCGCCCGGCCTCGTCATAGCAAGAGCGGTTGGCGGGGCGTCCGCCCAGCTCGCCGCCGAGGAACACGTAGTCAATGCTGTTGGTTTCCAAAGCGTCGCGGAGGGCGTCGTGGTTGAAGTGGGGGGTGTAGCGGCTGTACGGCGCGGTGCGGACGTCCGCAACCGTGGTGACGCCATGCGTTTGCAGCAAAGCCGTGAAATCGGCCAAAGCGTGATTGGAGTGACCGATGGTCAACACGGGAAACTCAGTTGCGCCTTCCATGGCGGTCCTCCTCCGGGAGTAATGACGGCGGCGATGAGAGGAGAAAGGCCCATTACGGCTTACGTACTCGAAACACTAATCCTTGAAGAGGTAATCCTGATAGTGTAATGAAACACTTCGTTCAAAAACTCTTCCCACTTGGGTCCGTTCCCGGACAGGTCATCAAGCATGAAGGTCTTGTTGACCTTCAATTCGGCCAAGCGTCTCTCCATCTCCGCTGTGACTATCCCCGCAACCAACATATTGACGCAGTTGGTGGGAGTAGCCTCAAAGCTCTTTTGCACCGCGCCGAGCCGTTCCAAGGCCCCGGCAGGATCCTTGCCGCCCTTGATCTCGATGGTAGCTACCACCACGGGTTGCCCGTTGACCAACTGCCGAAACTCAATGTCCGGCTCTGAGCCATAGCGCATTGCATAGTTATCCGGCAGTTGAAACTGGGTTCCCTCAGCGTTACTGCCCAATATGAGTTTCTCCGTCTCCAACCACTCCTTGATGCGCCGCTTGACCAACTGCTCGGCGTCTTGCCCGATGAGGTTGCGGATAGTGCCGTCGAGTCCAATCCCCATGTTCGCGAGGATGTTCCGGTACCCATTCTCAAGCGTCCAGCCGGTCGAGCCTTCAATAATGGAAGAGATCACAGCGTTGTACAGGCGGGCAACCTTCATTGCCCTTTCAGCGTTGACCTTTGCCTTGATTTTTCGGTTGGGGTCTTCCCAGGTCGTCACGTTTGCGGCTAATGGCGCGACCCGTTTTTGCGACAAGAGCGCGATGCCACGGTAATACTCAGACAAGCGCGGGTGTTCAATGAGCAAATCTGGGTGGGCGAACACGGACTTAGGATCAAAGCTGGACGCCGCAACGTGAGCCCAAGCGGCCCGACTGATCATCAGGTCATCCAAGCGGGAAAAGTCCAGCGGAGCGGCGAACGTGCCTATCAACTCTCTCAGTTGTATATCACTCCGCTGTTTGATTCTCTCAGCCATGACGGCAGAGCGCCGCACCGCATCATCCAGGTTAGTCATTGTCCCTCACCCACCAGTACACACACTTCCGCAACTCTCGTCTTCCGAAACGGCCCATCTGTTGACTCGAGTTCCCTTTGCCGCGGGGCAACACCCAAATCTGCTTGCAAGTAAAGCCGCATTGTTCAGCGTAGTCCGACAAGATAAGGTCGACCGGCACCTCTTCCCCGTGGTACTGGACATTGTCATTGACCATGACCACGGTGCCGCCCGGCTTGACGACCCGCCCCAATTCCGCCACAACAAGGGCCATCTCCAAGAAGTATCCTTCCAGCAGTCGGATGACGTGTGCGTTGCTTAGCTCTCGGACGCAACCCCTGAGTGTCGCGAGCACTTCCTGCAACGCTCCTTCATTCTCAAACATATTGATGGCATGTCCGAGTAAGTCAGAGGGACCATAAGCACTCTCTAGCCAAGACCTCTTGGATTTATTCTCCACCGTGGCAGACAACATCCTCTGCCGCAGTGCGCTGAAGTCCTCATGTGTAAATCCAAGCCACGCTAGTTCTAGGGCATAGGTCCGGGTGTAGTCATAGCGGTTGGCGTACGGCGGCGACGTGATGACCATGTCGAAGGAACCTTCCGGCAGTGTGGGAAGAAACTCAAGGCAGGAGCCGGAAAGCAATCGCGGCGTTCCCTTGCCGTATTCCGCCTTCAAGCTTTGAAGGTCGTCCAGCATTTGGCCCAATCGGGATTCCAGGGCCGATTGGAATGGCAAGATCGCTCCCTTGTTCACGTGGGCGCGCAATGCGCGCCCGGACCGGAAGTCCCAACGCAGATACTGCCCGTCCTTGCGGGTGTAGCTGACATCCTCCAAAACGCTCATGCACGCGAGGTTCAAGAGAGTTCGCATACCCCAATCGTCCACCGAACCCACGAACCGGCGTGCTTTGGCCAGCAGCGGCTCCGTCTCCTTGGGGAACGCTGACTCGGTGATGGGGACGTGACGAAAGCCGTATTCACCCGGCGCATCGTCACCGTGTTCCACGTGTGCAATGAGCGCCTTGGCCATGCGCGCGAACGCATCGGGGTCCAGCCCATTGGCGGCGTAGGCGATACCCCGCGCGACCTCTATTCCCAGCGGGAGGATCTCTATGCCGGTGCCCGCCCGCCCTTGCCCCGCCGCGACCAAGGGGGCGGTGCCTATGCCCGCGAAGGGGTCCAGCACGGCCTCCGGCCGGAACTCTCCAATGAGGTCACCCACCAGCTTCCTGGAGAAGCCTTCCTTATACTTCAACCACCGGAAGCCGGGCGTCTGCCGGTTCCCCTGATACGAGACCACCTTGCGCGCGAGGGAAGGGTCAACGGTGAGCCGGTCCTGAAAGCGGCGGTGCAGCGCACGGCGCTCATTCGCACTGCCGCCGTTGGGAGACTCTATCGAAACCGCTTCTAGAACCGAGGTCATACCTTACCTACATTCTGCATAGTCGGGCGCTGCGCTATTGCCGATGGCGATGATCGGTTGCAGGCGCCTTTCAGCCTATCGATAGCCCAATAATAGAATATATATTCTATTTCTTGTTGCTCGCTGTCAACCACCCCTACCCCCCCCGACGCCCGCCACGGCTCACGCTCACTTGAGAATGTCCGCCACGCTTTCCTGCAGGTTGTCTCTCGTGAGGACGCCAACGATCTTCTTGCGGTAGTGCCCGTCGTCCTCGTAGAAGGCGATGGTAGGTATTGCATCGATCTCGTGGGTGGACGCCACCGACGCGTCTGCTGTGTAGCCCGCGGGGAAGGTTGCGCCAGACTCGGCAAGCAGGCTTTGGGCATCCTCGGAGTCGCCCTCGCGGGTGGCGGGGCCCATGTCGACGGCCAACACAGTGAGCTTGCCCTCGTGCTCCGCAGCCGTGGCCTGCAGCAGCCGCAACTCGCCCAAGCACTGCTCGCATTGCCCGTTGAAGTAGTAGACAACCAAGGGCGCCTCGGCCTTCGCATCGTCGAACTCCACCTGCCCACTGTCAAACACGCCGCCGCCCTGGTACATCGTGATGGGGTAGCTGGGCGCGTCAGGCCCTACGCTGGCGCCAAATCCGCCGATCTCGATCTCGCAGGCACCCGTGGTCAACAACAGCAGGGCCAGTACAAGCCCTGCTGCCCGTCTGGGCATGAGCATGATGAAGGTTCCTCCTATTGAGTTTGGTCAATGACAACGTTGGAGCCCGACGTCTTCGCCCCCTACCCCTCCGACTCCCGCCACAGCTCGCGGCCCGTCGTCAGCGCGAGGACTGTGTACAACGCGTCCACCAGCGGGAAGTAGACCGTGTGGGAGATGGCGGCGTTGCCCGTCTCGCTGTTCGGGTTCAGGGTCCAGAACCACTCCCAGAAAAAGAGCATGGTCAGCGCGATGGCGCCGTAGAAGACGAGGCTGCCGGCCAGGTCGCTCCGGTCGCTGGCGTCCTGCCGGCGCTTGCACAGGTAGTTCGCCACAAGGACCGCCAGCACGCCGGGAACCATGAAGTAGTTCAGGACCTCCCAGAGCGGATAGCTATCGGACCCGTCATGGATGAGCGGCGTGATGATCAGGAGCACGGCGACGGCCAGCGCCGTAAGCATGAGGTAGACCGCCACCGCCTTGTTCAGTATTGCCATAGCAATCCCACCTCTATCATCCCGCACATTTCAACATCGCTTTTGTTGTATCACAGGCAGGTGCGCGAATACAGGTCTTTCTGGCTATCCCCACGCCCGCTTTGCCGTCTCCGCCACCAGCCGCAGCTTGGCGTTCTGCTCGTCGATGGTGAGGTTGTTGCCGACAAACGACGTGCCGAAGCCGCACTGCGGGCTCAGCGCGAGCAGCTCGCGTGGGAAGTGCCGCGCCGCCTCGTCGATGCGGGCGAGCAGGTCCTCCTGCCGCTCCAACACGCCCGACTTCGTCGTCACCAGTCCGAGCACAACGACCTTGTCGTCCGGCACGCCGCGCAGCGGCTCGAAGCCGCCGGAGCGGGCGCCGTCGTACTCCAGCAGCAGCCGCTGGGCGCTCACCCGCCGCAGCACCGTGTCCACCATCGAGGCGTACCCGCCCTCCGCCAGCCCCCGGCTGCCCTGATTGCCCCTGCCCCGGGGGGAGCCGAA